>NZ_JAVRMB020000178.1:0-2756 GCF_031844845.1 Endozoicomonas sp. | reverse complement strand
TTTCTCTGGCCCTTATTAAGCCAGCCCTGGTTCTGTGCCATGCTGGCCCTGGCCCTTAACTCAGCCGCCTATTCCACGTTGCTGTTCAAGGGAGCCATTGACGCTGTGCCAAAAAGTGACTGGGAAGCCTGTATGGCCCTGGGTATGACTCACAGACAGACACTGCTGCGGGTGATTATGCCCCATGCGGCTCGTCGGGCCCTGCCCGCTTACGGCAACGAGATTATTCTGGTTATGAAAGGTTCATCTCTGGCCAGCACCATTACCCTGATGGATCTGATGGGCTATGCTGCCAGACTTAACGCGCAAACTTACGACACATTAACAGTGTTCACCATGGCCGGGTTGATCTATCTGACCATGACCGGGGTTCTGACATTATTGATCCGGTTTATGGAACATAAAGTTTTAGCATTCAGCCGCTGACCCAGCGGCTCTCCCCCTTGAAAACGCTTCCCCTGACAATGGCTTCCCTGATGCTAACCAATGACATGATTTTCGAAGAAACGTTAAGCCCTGCCATTTCAAGACATAGCATGAATGGTCTGGCCATTCTCAACATTCAGAGCCCCCTCTGTGAAGCCGCTATTTCCCTCCATGGCGGTCACCTGATTCAGTTCAAACCGACCGGCCAGCAGGATGTGATCTGGCTCAGCAACAAGGCCATCTTTTCGGAAGATAAAGCGATACGGGGCGGAGTACCCATTTGCTGGCCCTGGTTCGGTCCGGTGGACTCGCCCTCCCATGGTTTTGCCCGAATCAGTAACTGGCAACTGCTGGATCATGAAGAAAATGAACAGTCAGTTACCGTACGCCTGAAACTCAGTGCCTCCAAACAGACCCGGGTTATCTGGCCCCATGATTTCAGTGCAATTCTGACCTTTACCGTGGGAGAAACTCTGCGCATCCATCTGGAAATGATCAACACCGGCAAGACACCCTGGCAATGGAGTGGTGCGCTGCACACTTACTTCAATATTGCCAAAGCTACCGAAACCTGGATTACCGGCGCAGGCTCCTCCTATATCGACAGTCTGCAAAACGACCTGCCCTGTGACACATCAGAGGCGTTGATCATTAATCAGTCCATCGACCGGATTTATACGACTCCGGATGAGACAGTCTCTATCCATGACCAGGGCAACCAGCGCATTATCAATGTGCGTAACCAGGGGCATAACTCCGCGGTTATCTGGAATCCATGGAAAGACCTGAGCAGAAACATGGGGGATATGAGCGATGATGGGTACGAAACCATGGTCTGCGTTGAAGCGACCCAATATGCGAAAGATCAAGCATCGGGCTCATTACTGATGCCGGGTGAAAAGCATGAGCTAAGTACAGATATCAGCGTTACTTCGGCAGGGTAATAAATCCGATAAGCATTCCCACGGTGCTCCGTGGGAATATCCCCTTCTCACACCTTTGCCGCCGCCAGAATCATCTCCACAGCACTATCCAACATCGCATCAATGGCGTTTCTATCCAGATAAATACCATCATTCAATAGACGACTCATACCGTGCAACATGCTCCAGCTCACCTGGGCAAGGCGTAAACAGTCGATATCTTTTGATAACTCGCCCCCCTCCTGCCCTTCTTGTGTCAGGAGCCGAATAAGATCTACATAATCCTGAAAACAGGCGAAAGATGCAGTTTTAAGGCTCTCTGTAGGCTCCCCATTTTTCCAGACAGGGCGGCCAAACATCAGGTCATACTCCTCAGGATGCTTCCAGGAGAGATCCAGATAAGACCTGACAAATGCTTTCAGCCAACGGGTCATATCCCCAGACTGCTCATGCATCAACTGAGCAAAATGTGCCTGCCAGTGCTGAAACCCCTGCTCCGCAATCGCACACAGCAGCGCATTTTTATCCTTAAAATGATGGTAGGCCGCCGTTCTGGATACACCCACCCGCTCTGCCAGAGCGCGCATGGAAATACCATCCACCCCCTGCTCCCCAATCATCAGGGTCGCTTCCTCAAGCAGTTTCTGATGAAGGTTGCCATGGTGGTAGGGCTTTCTAGAAGTCATATGTCGTTTTAATTCCAGGATGGCTTAACGGGCATAGCGTCTGTGCAAATTATCTTGACACTGTCAAAGTACCACCCTATCTTGACACTGTCTAGATAAGCACCTGATCAATAACAAGGATTATAAAATGACCTCTCCATACCCACATCTTCTGGCACCGCTGGATCTGGGTTTCACCACGCTAAAAAACCGGGTTCTGATGGGTTCCATGCACACCAATCTGGAAGAGCAGCCCAATGGTTTTAAACGACTGGCGACCTATTTTGCCGAACGTGCAGCCGGTGGTGTGGGTCTTATTGTGACGGGTGGTATTGCCCCTAATCAGGAAAGCGGGGGTATGCCTGGTGCAGCCACCATGGAAACCCCGGAAGATGTCAAACACCATCGCGAAGTGACGAAAGCGGTTCACAATGCCGGTGGCAAAATCTGTATGCAAATCCTTCATACCGGCCGTTATGCCTACCATCCAAAAAGCATTGCCCCCAGCGCGATTCAGGCGCCAATCAACCCATTCAAACCGAAAGAACTTTCAGCTGATGAAGTCCATGGGCAAATCGAGGATTTTGTGAACTGCACTGCTCTGGCCAAAGACGCTGGCTATGATGGCGTAGAGATCATGGGTTCTGAAGGTTATTTTATTAATCAGTTTATCGTAAACCGCACCAATCAACGGGAAGACGACTGGGGTGGTGAATACCAACAGCGCATTCGTCTGCCAATA
>NZ_JAVRMB020000177.1:0-20171 GCF_031844845.1 Endozoicomonas sp. | reverse complement strand
GGCATGATCGGTATGGCCGTGGGTAATAATGATGGTATGAATCGGTTTATCACTGACACTGCGAATGGCTTTGATCAATGCTGGTCCGGCAGGTGCCATACCGGTATCAATCACCACCAGCCCCTCATCGGTTTCCAGCAGGATGGAATTAACAATGGGCATATGGATGATCCACATCCGCTCACCCACCGGGGTAATGGTGGTCATTTCCAGGGCATCATCAATGGCTGGCTGAAAGTCTTTACCAAAAATATGCTGGCCAATATTTTTTGAGAAATTACCACCAAACCCGCCGCCAACCATGACACGCTGAATCAGTTCCGGATTTTCAATCAATACCCGCTCACGAATATCGCCGCTAAACTGATCAGCTACTGTACTTAATGCGGACTGTTTCACGACACTGGCACTGCTTCGAACCTGATCACCCAGCTCTGTATCACTGAGCATCACTCCCACACCAGTAAACACCAGCGCCGTTGCTGCATAACCAATCAGGCTTTTTATTTTTGCCATTTTATTACCACTGTTTTTATTGTTTGATCAGCTCGTTAATCTCGAGTGATTAAAACCAGAGAAGCACACACCATCATCGTCTGATAAGACTACTGCAGGAAAGCATTAGAACCCATACCGACACATTGTCGTCATCCCCGCGAAGGAGGTTGTCGCAAAACCTTCCGGAAATCTCGTTCCCATGCTTTTAGGCCCTGTGGGTCCTGCGTGGGAATGCATACCGTACTCGCCACAAGTGAATAACCAGCCTGAAACCCCCACAGATTCGGCAAGGAGAGGTTTCTCCACATGCGGCCAGATCCGTATGCATTCCCACGCAGAGCATGGGAACGAGAGTTTTGCAACAGTCTCGAAGGCGGGGATCCACTGCTCGAGATAGACTCCCACTCTCGAGATGGATTCCCGCCTTCACGGGAAAGACTGTGGTATGGGTATCAGCGCCTAGCGGCACTACGGATATAATAAAACCGGCATACGCCGGCTTTATTATTAAGGACAAAAACCTGCTTTATACAGAGGTAGCGGGGGTCGCACTATTAACATTCTTCCCCTTTGCCTTGCTGCCCACCAGTAAAAGTCTGGCAAGAGCAGGTAACAGCCAGATCGCACCAATCATGTTCCAGACAAACATAAAGGTCAGCAGAATCCCCATATCCGCCTGGAATTTAAGCGGTGAGAAGATCCAGGTGCCTACCCCGATCGCCAGCGTCACACCGGTAAAGGTTACCGCCTTACCGGTAATCTTCAGCGTTGAGTAATAGGCTTCTTCCAGAGACATACCCTGCCTCATGAAACTTTCAAGGCGACTGTAGATGTATATTCCATAGTCCACACCGATACCAACGCCCAGGGCAATAACCGGTAATGTCGCCACCTTAACCCCAATTCCCAGGTAAGACATCAATGCCTGACAGAGAACAGAGGTGAGTCCCAGCGGGATAATGATACAGAGAACGGCTTTAACCGAACGGAAAGTGATAAGACAGAGAATACTCACCACCGCGTATACCCAGAACAACATCTTATTCTGTGCCTGGGCAATGACTTCATTCGTGGCCGCTTCTACCCCGGAGTTACCGCTGGCTAATACAAACTGGAAGTCTTCCGTATTATTAATGGCAGCAAACTCTTGAGTAGCGTTAACCACACGTTCCAGGGTTTCTGCTTTGTGATCATCAAGGTAGAGAATAACGGGTGCACTGGAGCAGTTGGTATTAAACAGTCCTGCAGCACTGGCCACTGAACTGTTCAGCACATAAGGATTACGAGAGAGGCTCTGCCACTTCATACTCCCTTCATTCAACCCTTTGATAACCTGCTTGGAAACCGTTACCAGGGAGAGTGCAGACTGAACACCGGGAACATTCTCCATATGCCACATATATCGATCGATGGCGTCCATCACCGGGTAGCTGGTACAACCTTCAGGCTGAGTTTCCAGAAAAGTGATAAACAGATCAGCACTGGTGGAATAGTTGCTGTTGATAAACAGATTATCCAGGTTATAACGAGAATCCGGATGAAACTCCGGAGCGCCTGGATCAAGGTCACCAATTTTAAGGTCAGTGGCCTTATAAGCACCCGCAGCAAAGGCCAACAGTGCAATAAGGAGAGATACCGGCATCACTTTTGGACTGGCCAGTTTAGCCACCACTCGCCAGACCTTTGCCTCTTCCTGCTGACTTTTTTTCGCATGTTCTACTGAGTGTTTGCTGACTTTAATAAACGACATCAACACTGGTAACAAGACAAAGTTGGTCAGAATAATGGTCGCAACACCCACACTGGCGGTAATCGCCAGATCCTGAATAACCTGGATATCAATGACGAGAAGGGTCAGGAAGCCGATGGCATCAGAAATCAGCGCCACCATTCCTGGAATATAAAGTGTACGGAAAGTCCGGCGTGTTGCCGTCAGTGAATCAGCACCCTGCGCAGTTTCAACGCTGATACTGTTAATAATCTGAACACCGTGACTCACACCAATGGCAAATACCAGGAAAGGAACCAGCACCGAGTAAAGGTCAAGACCATATCCGAGCGTGGCCAACAGGCCCATCTGCCATATAACAGCAGTCACTGAAGTCAGCAACGGTATGATGGTACTTTTCCAACAGCGGGAATAGAGGAACAGCAACAGACTGGTAACACCGATGGCGATGATAAAGAACCAGATAATGGCTTTAACACCCTCAAACAGATCACCAAAGACCTTGGCAATACCGGTAATATGCAGATCAACACCCTTTTCTGCGTATTTGCTACGAAGCTCTTCAAGCTGATCAGAAAGGGTTTGGTAATCCAGGTTTTCACCGGTTTCCGGATTTTTCTCAAACAATGGCGCACTGACAATACTTGAACGGAAGTCGTTGGCAACGATCTGCCCCACCTGTCCGGATTTCAGAATATTTTCCCTGAGCAAATCAAGGCTGGCCTGACTTTCGTCATAATATTCAGGAATCACCGGACCACCGGCAAAGCCTTCTTCCGTCACCTCAATCCAACGAACCTTAGGCGTCCAGATGGACTTCATATTGGCCCGATCAACACCCGGAAGGTAAAAAACATCATCATTAATCTGCTTGAGCAGTTCCATATACTCAGCAGAGAAAATATCACCGTCCCGAGCGGAAACGGCTATCCGGATGGTATTACCGGAGCTACCACCATCCTCCATATGACGAATCATATTCTGGATAAAAGGGTGTTGCAGCGGCACCATCTTCTGGAAACTGGCATCCACCTTTAATCCAGTGACCAGCTTAAAGGTAAGAAATAGCGAAACCAACAGAAAAAACAAACAAACCCGCAGACGATTATTGAAAATCATCCGCTCCATAATCGGTTCACTGCCTTGATACGATGAGTGATTTAAAGACGACATAACTGGCTGCCCCGGATTCTTTTTAATTGTTCTTCTAATTCCTCGCTCCCACGCTCCGCGTGGTAGCGCTGCATCTTACGACAATCACATTGCAGATAGCTTGTTGGGGCTCGCATTCGCTCGACCCAACCTGCGTCACTTCAATACATTGCCTTCTATGGTCATCCGGTAGGCGCCACCCTGACCAACAACCACTATAAATCCATCACTACTGGGGGCGAGTGCACTCAGCGTCATACGATCAGGCCGATGTGAAACCGATAGACCCGCTCTTTCACTTGAAGGCAAACCCGCCTCATAACCCGAGCCAGTTAACACGGCTCCGGAGTTACCCACCAGGGCAATACTGCCATCAATCAGTTTTGCAGAACCAAAGAGCGTCTGTTCCGTACCAGAGCTAAGCGGCTGCCAGGTCTCCCCCAGATCCTGACTCTGATAAATATTCCCTCTCAGTCCATGTACCAGAACCCGGCCATTATCACCACTCACACCAAACCATGAACCTTCATAAGGACTACTCAGGGTTGTCCAGGTTTGACCAGAATCGGTGGAACGATAGAGAATTCCTGCTTCACCAGCCAGAAAGAGATTACCCTGACCATCGTCGTTAATAGCGTTGTAGTGGAACTCATCGTCATTGGCGATGCGGTCATCAATAAAGTCCCAGCTTTGCCCACCATCAACGGTTTCAATGATGTAGCCGTAGGCTCCCACGGCAAAGCCATGAAGGTTATCTTTGAACCAGACATCCAGAAGGGGAACCGTCGCCTCACGATCAACGTAGACCTGCTGCCAGGTTTCTCCACCATCTTCAGTCTTTAGAACAATGGCATCATGACCTACGGCATACCCCACCTTTTCAGAGGGAAATTGAACGGCTGTCAGCATTTGTATGGTCGGTACACTGGCCTGCTGCCAGCTAACCCCATGATCATCGGAAAAAATAATATGGCCGCGCTCTCCAACAGAAACCAGTCTTACGCCACCATCAGTACGAGTGACATCAAGCAGCAGGCTGTTTGCAGCCTTCTGCGATTTGATCGCGGGACGGTCAAGAGAAGAATCTGAAGAGGAAGCCTGCACTGATCCGGCGGAAAGGATTGCAACGGAAAGTACCGCGCCAAGTACAGTATGAAATGCCGTCGACAAACGAAAAGTTTTTGCTGATTTAGTCTTTACACTGCTTTTTACCAGAGAGTCCAGAGCGACTGAACCACTCCTTTGGTGACTCCCCCTAATGCAACCAGAGGCAACAGGCATACGACTCCCCTTGTCTTAATATTCTTGTTTTTAGTGCGATGATTATAAACTTCGGTCAACTTTACCGAATAGCAAAAATAAAATTCTCATCCAAACAGACTATTGGCAGGATTTTTAACGGATACAGATCCACCACCTTGCGAATCTCCCGCTTAACACCGGGGTTATCCTAATTGCCCGACAATTCTATCCTGAATCCTGATATGTCGGGTCTCCCCATGATGGTCATAAAACGTTCCGATACAGCCGCCAACAAATATGCCAACCCGTGCTGTTATTATTGTATTTAAGCCAAAATATTTACCAACTGCATACCCTGCCATACCGCCTGCACCAGCGTACATAGTAATGGTGTTGGGATCAAAAAACCGTTGATTTTGCTTGAGACCGATAAACTGCATAAAAATCAGAACATTAATTAGTCATAAATAATTCAATAAAAACCAATCCATGATTTTTGACTCAACTTTAGAGTTTTCCAAATGCTAATGATTCCACAATAGAAATAAACCAATGGCTACAAGCAGCCATTGGCAGAGATGAACTATAAAGGTCAGAGGCTCTTGGTGACCACTTCATAGACATCAGAAGACAGACCAGGCGTTGCTTTAATTCTCTCCAGTGCTTTGCGCATCCGCTTACGGCAACCCGGCTCAAACTTGCGCCAGCGTGTCAGAGGCGTCATCAGTCTTGACGCTATTTGCGGGTTCTTCTTATCCAGATCCAGCAACTGGTCAGTCAGGAACTCGTAGCCCAAACCATCTGCCCGGTGAAACTGTTTCATATTGCTGGCAAAACCACCCATCACAGAGCGAATCTTATTCGGGCTGGTCGCATCAAAGACATTATGCTGCATCAGCGTCAGAATATGCTCCAGAGTCCCCAGCGATGGACTGGCAGCCTGAACGGAAAGCCATTGATCCATAACATTGGTGTCATCCTGATAGCGCTCAAGGAAATCAGCCAGAACTTCGTCAATCAGCTCTCTGTCCTGATGACCTGCATTGATAATCGAAGCCAGTGCAGCAAAGCGATCCGTCATATTGGATGCACCGTGATACTGCTGTTCAACCAGCGCCAGAGTGCTTTTATCGTCCAGACTGGTCAGGTAGGAGAGGCAGATATTTTTCAGGGTACGCTCGGCAATATCTTCTGCTTCCGGGCGATAGGGTTTACTGATACTCAATGCACGCCACAATGTTTCCAGCGCACCTTTGTGAGCATCAGCAATGGCATTTTTCACCTGCAACCGGGCCTGATGAATAAATTGCGGGTAAACCTCAACGACCTGTTCAGCCAGAGAAGCTTCCGATGGCAGTAACAGCATTTCTGCCTTTACCGCAAGATCAAGAGAGCCATCACTGATAATGGTGCCAAACGCCTTGATCAGACTTTCATCAGGACTGCATACCTTATCCTGCTCCATGGCCGCAACCATCTCGTCAATCACACCACTGGCCAGTCTCTGGCTGGCATCCCAGCGATTAAAGTGATCGCTGTCATGTTCCATCAGGAACAGCAGGTCTCCACGGGAGTATTCATATTTCACACGTACCGGCGCCGAAAAGCCCCGCAGAATAGAAGGCAGCGGCCGCTCTTCAATATTCTCAAAGGTGAAGACTTCTTTCTCCTGTTTAACATCAAGTACCCGATCCGTATCTCCGGCATTATTGAGCACAAGATCATCACCCTCACCATCCAGAAGCCCCATTCGTACAGGAATATGGAATGGCTCTTTTTCCTTCTGACCCGGTGTCGGCGGGCAGGATTGCTCAATGATCAACTGATACTGTTTTTTCTCTTCATCATAGTCATCACTGACGGTCAGTACTGGTGTACCTGCCTGACTGTACCAACGACGGAACTGAGTAAGATCACGGCCGGAAGCATCTTCCATCGCCTTGACAAAATCTTCACAGGTAACGGCCTGACCATCATGCCGTTCAAAATAAAGATCAGAACCCTTACGAAAACCCTCTGCGCCAAGAATGCCATGAATCATCCGAACCACTTCTGCACCCTTCTCATAAACAGTGACGGTGTAGAAGTTGGAAATTTCAATAAAAGACTCGGGTCTGACAGGATGAGCCATGGGGCCGGCATCTTCGGCAAACTGGGCAGTTCGCAGAACATTAACATCCTCTATCCGCTTGACACCCCGGGAGTTCATATCGGCAGAAAATTCTGAATCCCGGAAAACAGTAAAACCTTCCTTGAGGCTCAACTGAAACCAGTCCCGACAGGTCACCCGGTTACCGGACCAGTTATGAAAGTACTCGTGGGCAACAATCGCTTCAACTCGCTGGAAGCGTGCATCAGTGGCTGTTTCCGGGCTGGCCAGCACACAGGCTGAATTAAAGATATTCAACCCCTTGTTCTCCATGGCTCCCATATTGAAATGGTCAACAGCGACGATCATAAAGATGTCCAGATCATATTCACGACCATAGACTTCTTCATCCCACTTCATGGATTTTTTCAGTGAGATCATCGCATGATCACACTGATCAATATTGTGGGCTTCGGTAAAGATCCGCAGGGTTATTTCCCGACCGCTCATGGTGGTGAAATGGTCTTCAACGTGCTGTAAATCACCCGCTACCAGCGCAAATAAATAACTGGGCTTTTTAAATGGATCTTCCCAGGTCACCCAATGCCTGCCATTGTCCAGTTCGCCACGGGCAATATCATTACCATTGGAGAGTAAGACCGGATAAGCCGACTTATCCGCAATGACTTTTGTGGTAAAGCGGGACATGACATCAGGACGATCCAGGTACCAGGTGATCTTGCGAAAACCTTCCGCTTCACACTGGGTACAGAACATACCGTTGGATTTATAGAGTCCTTCCAGCGACGTGTTTTCCTGTGGCTTAATCCTGCTGACGGTTTTCAGCGAAAAACGATCCACCGGAACCTTGATGTTCAGGTAACCACCCTCAACCTGGAAATCAGAAAAAGGGGTTTCATCCAGCTCAACCGAGATAAGCTCAAGGTCATCACCCACCAGCACCAGTTCAGGAAGACTGCCTGAGGGCGTCGTTTCATGAACGTTCCGATGAATGCTTAAAACCGAGGTGACCAGCGCATGATCTTCAAACAGATCGAAGGTCAGATCGGTGTGATCGATCCAGTAGTCAGGTGTCTGGTAATCTTTCAGATAAATCGCTTTTGGTTGCGAGTCTTTCATCTTGTTCATCCCACTATTATTTTTCACCAGCGAACATTCTTCACAAGCGAACCGGTTCATCAACGCCCTTCTTAAGGAGAGGCGTTGACAGACAACGTTTTAAGGAACCGTCACACTCACCTGGTAGGCAGTATGTTTACGAATATTGACTACGCCGGTATCTAAAATCAGGTATTGCCCTTTAATCCCCTGAAGCGTGCCTTCAATCAGCGGCTGCTTATCAAACGACTGCGATGTCACTTTGGCAGGGTATTCGAGCACTGGATAATCAATATTGAGCACATTGGGCATGGCTGTTTCTCCAGACACTGCACCCGGCTCTTTATCTGAGAAGTTACCCGAAAAGTTACCCAGTAAAGGTTGTATCGCCTGAATTCCAAACTGCTCCTGCATCGCAGCAATTCGACTGGCATTCATATCCAGTAACTCCAGGGCGCTTTCCTGTAAATCCAGAGGATCAGCCGGTCCCTTCAGCATAGCTCGCCAGTTGGTCCGGTCATTAATAAATTCCTTAAAAATCACTTCCAGTAAACCAGACTGCTGTCGTGTAGACACCCGGATAAATGGCATGGCCTGAGTTGCCCCCTGGTCAATCCACCGGGTTGGAATCTGTGTTGCCCGGGTAATACCCACTTTAAGACCGGAAGAGTTTGCCAGATAGACGACATGGTCTGTCATGCAGAACTTCTCACCCCATGCAGCATCACGGCAAGTCCCCTGATCATAATGACATTTTTCAGGGCTCATTATGCAGATATCACACTGGGGCAGCTTGCGAAAACAGGGATAGCAGAACCCCTGGCTAAAACTCTTTTTGGTTTTTCTACCACAATGACAACAATGGATTTCACCCTGATATTGCAGGGACAGCTTGTGTCCCAGCAAATCGTTCAGTGGCAATAACTGGTCTCCAACAGGCAGCTGATAAGCAACCCTGTGCTTAGGGTTATTCTCAGAAACCGGCAGGAGTTCAGTTTGCATTTTACTCAGCGAACCAGTGATTGTACTTTCGGACACACTTTCTTCTGACACAATTGTACTCTTGCTTAATAATGTGGCTGTCGTTTGGGTAGTAGCTGACAAAACGACATCAGGAAGTTTCTTCCGGGATCAGTTCTTAAAACGAAGGATGGTCGCATCTTCATCAATAGAAGTGCTTGAGTTAGCAGGTGTACTGTTTGATTTACACGTTGTCGGCATAAATCCCACGCGCTGAGATTCAGGCAGGTTTTCGTGTTCATAGACAATGACCGCCTGAAGGCTGGCATCGCGCTCTTCTTCCGTAATAAGTCGGCCATCAGGCCACTTACCCAGCTCCAGAGCCAATCTCAACGCCTGATGAATTGCAGGGGTTATCTTTTCAAGAAAAGCGTCTAACTGCATTTTATAGAATCCTTTTCAATTTCTACTTCAAAATACCCGGATCTTTTTTCTTACCGGAAACCAGGGCATTTGGTTAGTAATAAGCCTTTCGTTCTTTAAACAGCAAACCGGCAAGAGCACCCAACAGGCAACCGGCAACAAGGCCACCGGTATGAGCACCATTGGCCATATTGCCAAAGCCTATACTTCCCAGCACCCCGGTATAACCAATCACCAGCCAGGCCAGCATAAAGCCATAATAAAGAGGGGGCAGTCCAAACTGCCAGCGGCGGTCAATCTTCTCCCGGATCATGCAATAGCCCATTAAACCGTAGACCACACCGGAAAAACCGCCAAAAACACTGTCATCTCCGCTCCAGAAATATTGGGAAAAATTGGAAAGAACAGCACTGAAAATAATAATGCCCAACAGGTGCAAACCACCCTGGCGCACCTCAAGCCGGCTGCCAAAAATATAAAGAGCCAGCATATTGAAGGCCAGATGAGCAAAACCGAAGTGAAGAAATATTGGACTGATCAAACGCCAGTATTGTCCTTGCTCCAACCCCATGGACAGACTGCCAAAGTAGAGATAGCCGTTAGCCACCTGAAAAGGAACAAACGAGAACCAGGCCGTAGCATCCCAGTCTGCCCCTGCCCGGGTGATCAATGCCACCACAAGACAGGCTGCGATAAACAGAAACGTGACCGGCATCCGCCGCCAGGGAATACCTTTGAGTATGCCGCCGGTATTCAGGCCTCTTCTGGGCGGGGCTGTCGGCAGATCCAGATCACCGGACTGCCACTGCTGATAAAGACTGACAACCACATGAGACTTTTCTTCATTCTCTGTCCAGATGACCTGCTTACCCGATTCTTCGGTAATTTTATGGGGAATCCCCTGTGCGTACAGAAACCAGGAAAGGTCGCTTAAATTGATATCTCCGGAGAGTTCCAGTGCCCTGTGCATAGGTTATTTATCTATCTCTGCTCAGATTTTCGTAGGTCGGTTTCCGAAAGAAGCCGACGGCTGATTATCGGCTCTCATTGAGAGCCGAACTGCGTTAACAGCGTTCTTCCTGAGAATTCCAACGCAATTTGGAACGACAGGACTCATAAAAATTATGATTCAACGGATGCAAAAGCTTCAATCGCTGAGATTTTTTATGGATGATAATTTCATCGCCGGGCGCCGACGTAATATGAATCTGGCCATCACAACTGATCTGGGGATAGATAGTATTCTCATGGCGAATCACCAGTTTCAGCTCACTATCGCCATCCACCACCAGGGGCCGGTTGGTTAACATATGGGGATACATGGGAACCAGAACAATAGCATCCAGCCTCGGGTGCATAATCGGACCACCACCAGAGAGTGCATAGGCCGTTGACCCCGTTGGAGTGGCAATAATCAACCCGTCCGCCCGCTGCTGATAGACAAACTGACCATCAATATACAGCTCAAACTCAATAATACGGGTGGATTTACCCGGGTGGAGCACCACATCATTCAGGGCATCGCCCTTGCCAATCACTTTACCATTGCGTCGCACCTGAGCTTCCAGAAGAAAGCGACTTTCAGCAAGATAGCGCCCTTCAAGTATTTCCACCAGCTGATCATCCAGTTCATCCGGCGAAATATCCGTAAGAAACCCCAAACGACCGCGATTGATGCCAATCACCGGAATATCATAGAGCGCCAGTGTCCTGGCAGCGCCCAGCATACTGCCATCACCGCCCACCACAATCACCAGGTCACACTGCTGCCCCATTTGTTCACGACTGACCATGGTCAGGGAATGACCGGGAAGCAAACTGGTCAGCAGCTCATCCAGAAGAACGGTCACGCCCCGCTTCTGCAAAAAGTCCACCAGATGCCTGAGCGTATCCTCTACCTGAACACGTCCCTGACGGCCGGTTACTCCGACTATTTTAAAATGTTCCATAAACTCAGTAATGTCATTTTAGAATGTGGGTTAGTATACGTTAATTATGAACGGATTTTTACATCAAAACACACGGCATACTCTACATCAGGCATTGCAGTGGGTACAAAGTAGTCCTCCATTATTTAATCAGATGGCAAGCCCGTTGTGCCTGAATCAAGCCTTACCTGTCGGCACAGTACCGCTTCTCCCTGATTCAGAGCAACTGGATTTACTGGCCAGCCTGGTCAAAACGAAAGGCAACCCGCTGCTCGGTATTTTTTATGAAACCATTTGGCAGTTCCTGCTGAACCAGCTGCCTGACAGTCATGTAATAGCTTCCAACCTGCAGGTCCGGGGCGAGAAAAATGGCCAGTTCGCTACTCTGGGCGAATATGACCTGCTGTACCAGTTCCGGAAGCAGTTCTTTCACCGGGAACTGGCTGTCAAATTTTATCTCGGTATTCCATATGTCAATAATGTTAGTGGCGATTCACCGTGGCGACACTGGGTAGGGCCCGGGCTAAAGGATCGGCTTGATCGTAAAATGGATCGCCTGCTTAACCATCAGATCACTCTTGGCGATACCGAACAGGGGCTGAAGGCGCTCTCAGGGCTGGGTATCGGCCCGGTCGTTGAAAAAGAAGTGCTTATCCAGGGGAGGCTGTTCTACCCACTTTACCCTCTGAAAACCGCTGAATCTCCGGCAATCCATCTGACCGATTTATTTCAATCACAAACAGATAACACGCAATGGTGCCAGCCGCCGGAACTCAGCAACCCGGATCATTTACGGGGATACTGGTTAACCCAAAACCAGTTTCTTCTAAGTACAGAACCTGTGGCTGGCGATTTAAGTTACCAGACTCCTGATAAAATCCAATGGCTGAATCGGCACCCTGCTTCAGGCTATCTCAATCAACATCAGTTGATGTATCAGCTGAAACAGCAACAACGGCCGGTTTATGTGAGGGCTATCCATCAGGAGCTGCAGGGTCAGATGCATCTGTTTATTGTACCGGATGACTGGCCGATACAAGCTGAAGCTGCAGTTTATCAAAAAATAGAACTTGATTAGGGAACCAAGTTCTATTGCAATTGTCTTAATCAAGTATCTACAACATTTGCAGGTTTCGAACTATGGCTAATCAAGGACTTTCAAGGACGCCCCCTTACTCTTCAAAAACTCCCACCGGTGGAGGGAGAGAAGAAGGGGTAAAAAAAGAGCACCCTGCTCAAAACGACGCCTCGAAACTTAACGGTTCAACAGTGTCTAGACCCAAAGCGGAGACTGTACTAAATATTCCTGAGGGGGATTCACCACCTGCAACTGCACTTAATCAAAGAACGCAAACTTCTGTACCTAGTGAAGGAGTTATTAACAAAAGCAATGCAGATACCCCCTCTGTGCAAGACTTGATAGACGGCTTTAAATCTTGTTTTTCCAAAAAAGAGCTGCCTGCTGTAAGAGAGAGTCTGGAGGACTGGCATAAACACCCATTGAAGAACGAAACATTAGATTCAATACAAACCCAATTCTTATATGACTCCCCATGTGAGAATCCAAGAGTGGCTCTTACACCAGCACCTATCCCTTCAACAGAAGAGCTAGCCAGCAAAGGAATAACCATAAATGAATGGTATGAGCAGATAAGCCAACAAAATAAAGATTTACAAACTCCATTTATTGATAGCTTTGTTAAAAGCGGCTTTCTGCAGCAAACAGAAGGCCAAGACGATAAAAAACGTTATAACTCTGTAATACTTCCGCCTGATCAGTTTGAGACATTGAAAGAATCTCTGCCCAAGCAGGAAAGCATAACAGTTTCAGAGCGAGATAAACCTGAAGAACAGTACCACGCAGAGCGAAAAAAATGGGGTTACGAATAAAACTCAACAATAAAGCACAGCGCCAGAGGCCTTGATTTTTTCTCGCTACCGAGTTCTGCGCGGTAGCGTCAGGCCACCCGTGGCTGGCACGCATTCAAAAAGAATAGGACTCCCATAGAAATACCAACACACTTCATATGGTTAAATTTATGGGTATCCAAAACCCTTTTTGATTTTCTTGTTTCTTTGCAAGCTCATAAAATTGAGATGAGAACCGAACGGCTTTAAAAACTGCGTTTGATATCCCTGTAAAAGTTTTCGTGTGATCCCACCGAAATCAGGGTCAGGGTGATGGTGCCTGCAACATACTGATAGCCGAGCAGGGCCAGCTGTTTCTCCATTTTAAATTTGTACACTCTCAGATTGCTGAGGTCACCTTTCTTCTGTTCGCCAATCAGCGGATTATCTACCACGTCTGTAATCGCCTGGTAGAGATCCTTTTTCTGGTTGGAATGCAGCTTCCTGACGGTCTTTTTGAAGCTGGAGGTCTGGAGAATTTCAGTGATCGTCGTCAAAGGTGAATTTCTCCAGTCTGCCCGCTTCGGCTTCTGCCATGCCAATCAATGACTGGCGCACGAACTCGTAGGGCAAGTCCGGGTTTTCCTCCATGATTTTGCCGATTTTTGCCCAGTGTTCTATCTGCTTGGGAACGGTTCGGTTTAGCGCCCTGGCCATAATAGAGGCTTTGTCGATCAATTCCTGATCCAGCCTGATGCTTGATGATGTTGACATTAATGTATCCCTCCTGCTGTAGCGTCACGCTCCAATTGTAGCATAACGCCACAACTACTGATGTGAGACATTTCCTAGTCCCCACGCTTTGCCTCGCTCCCACGCTCTGAAGGTGTAGCAAAAGGGTAAATTCGTAACCGTCATCCCCGCGAAGGCGGGGATCCATGGCTCTAGATAGACTCCCACTCTCGAGATGGATTCCCGCCTTCGCGGGAAAGACGGCAGTAGTATAAATCGGTATTTAAGACCTTTTACAACACCCACGCTTTTAGGCCCTGTGGGTCCTGCGTGGGAAAACATACGGAGCTGGCCGAATGTTCCGGAATACACAATGATTAATGAGATAACTGATTTAAAGCCGCTTTAGAAAGAAAATCACTTCGGTCTTTGTACTGGCTGCCATGCCTGACAATCTGATCTATATGGGAAATCAACAAATCCGACATACTGATATTAATTCGCTTTTGTACCCCAATGACCCCATCAATATCAATATCAATAAAGGCCCATTCTTTAAAGTCAGAGTATTCAGGGTCTTTACTGTAGTTCTGTTGATTTGCTTTAGCGATGGCGACGATATCAAGATCATCACACAAAGCCATTTCCTCCATCATGGAAAAAGCGGCTTCTCTGGCCATGGGTACTATTTCATCAAAGGTATCCGCAGCAGATACGGTGGTGTAATGGTCGTTGCACAGTGCCGGAATAATGATGCTGTATGCGGTGTCATCGTCTTCAGGCGTTTCTATTCCTACTCTGAATAACATAATGGTATCTCCTTTTTTATTAACAAAGGGCGGAGTTTACTCTGCCCAGTTCAGGATTTTTTGCAGTAGCCCCGAACCCACCTTTTTCTTTGGGTGGGGAATCTGCATTTTTTTACCCTGCCTGTTAATCCATATTTCATGGGAACCTTTACCCTGTCTCAAAAACTGACAGCCCCTGGCTTCGACCAGCTTTCTCAAATCTCTTGAGTTCATGGTAACTCCGCCTTAACCATGAACTTATTATACACACGCATACACACACAACAAGATTTTACGGTTAAACCTCCCTGAAATCATCGGAGAATAATTTCCCCAATTGGAGGCTTCAAAAAATACAGGCATACTATGCCGCCCTTCTAATTGGTCAAATACTCCCTCCTATGACTACCGAACAGACACTGATGGAGCGCAGCGGCGCTCAATGTGAACTCTGCAGCACAAAAGCCGACCTGAGTGTTTATCCCGTTCCACCAGAAAGCGATGCTTCCAGCCCAAACCAGTGCATCCTTATTTGCGACAACTGCCATGGGCAGATTAATCAACCGGAAATGATGGATGCCAATCATTGGCGTTGCCTTAATGACAGTATGTGGAGCCAGGTTCCAGCCATTCAGGTAATGGCATTTCGTCTGCTGAACCGACTTTCATCGGAAGACTGGGCTCAGGGTCTTTTAGATATGATGTATCTGGATGATGAAACCCGTGAGTGGGCCATCTCTGGAATGAAAAGCGAAGAGTCAGAGGCACCAACGCTGGATAGCAATGGTACCGTTTTAAGCGCAGGCGACACGGTTACTCTGATAAAAGACCTGGCCGTGAAAGGGGCTGGCTTCACCGCTAAACGAGGCACCGCTGTCCGAAACATCTCCCTGACCAGCAACCCCGAACAAATTGAAGGCCGGGTAAATGGCGTCAGAATTGTGCTATTAACTCAGTATTTGAAAAAATCTTAAGGATTGAATCCGTAATCCGCTGTCCGCTGCCCGAAAAAGCCAGTCTTATCTTTTTCGGATTACGGACAACGGACTACGGGCAACGCCTCTAACTACCTTTCAAACTGCATCAAAGGACTATAAGGCAACACATCCATTACCCGGCCATTAAGAATTTTCTGCTGAACACTTTGCCAGTAGCTGGCGGTAAACAGGTCACCGTGCAATCGGGTAAAACGTTTTCTAATATCCGTATCAGGAAACAGAAACACCGGAAACTCTTCCGGAAAAATATCACCGGGAGATACCGAATACCAGGGCTCGGCTGACAACTCCTGCTCCGGATATAATGCCTCGGGAATATTCCGGAATTTGCACTCGGTCAGATACAGAATCTCATCATAGTCATAGAAAACCACCCGTTTGTGGCGGGTTACCCCGAAATTTTTCAGCAACATATCCCCGGGAAAAATATTGGCTGCAGCCAGCTGTTTTATGGCTCGACCGTACTCATCCAGCACCGCTTCCAGAGCCTGTTCGTTGCCATCTTCAACCAGTTGCTCAACATAGATATTCATAGGTATCATCCGCCGTTCAGTATACAAATGACGAATCAATACTTTATCGCCGTATACAATCACAGTAGAAGGAGCCACCTGCTGCAGCTCTGCCAATAACGCTTCGCTGAAGCGGAAACGAGGCAGTATCAGGTTGGAATACTCTTGAGTATCCGCCATCCGACCTACCCGGTCATGGGTTTTAACCAGATAGTAACGATCCTTGACCATGGCCTTGCTGATATCTTTTGGCGGTGCAAAACGATCCTTAATGATCTTGAATACCATGTCCAGAGAAGGCAGTGTGAATACCGACATCACCATTCCCTTCACCCCCGGCGCAATCACAAACTGGTCTGAAGAGTTTTGCAGATGCTGGAGAAAGCCCCGGTAGAAAACACTCTTTCCATGCTTGAAGAAACCAATGGAGTTATACAACTCAGCACGTTTTTTTTCAGGCATCAGCGTCTGCAGGAACTCAATACACTCCGAGGGAATCCGGGCATCCACCAGAAAGTAAGAGCGGGTAAAACTGAACAAGACACTGACGTTGTCGTTTTTGCAGAGTAACGCATCAACATAAAGCCCATCCTGTTCATTATTCAACACCGCCAGCACAAACGGTTGTAGCTCATCCCCTGCCACCAGCCTGCCCACCAGGTAGGCGGCTTTATTTCGATAAAAGACCCATTTGAGGACATCAACCCGGACATTTTTCCGATTCACCCATTCTGGCCGTGAATTCTGTAAAGAGTGGATAATGTTGCGAATATCTCTGCGACGATATTCCCAGGGCAGCTCAAACTGAAAATCATCAAGAAGCTGACCAATCAGGCGAACCAATCCCTGCTCCTGATGGTAAGAGCGATAAATGCCTTTGGCACTTTGCACCCTGAAGCCATCAAACTCCGATTGAATAAAGCAATGGCGGGGGTTAACGGCCTCCCCTCTGAACACCTGACGATATATGGAGTTATAGAAGGTTTCTGCCAGTTCCGGGTCAGTACGATAGGAAATCAGATCAAGATAATCGTCACGCACCTCCTGCCAGCCAGCACTATTACTCAACCAGACTTCTTCAACCTGAGAGGCCAGTGTTGCCATCACTTCCGTGACCGCGACGTGATAAAGATTGATGCGTTCCGAAGCAGAATTTTGTGCAACACTCCAGTCAGCCTTCAAAAAATGCTCACGAGCGCCCAGTGTGATGTCAGTAAAGCGCGTTCGATAGTCACTGAACCCTTCAAGAATAATTCTGGCAATCTGTCGGGCTATAGAAGTATTCATTACTGCACCATTGTTGTTTTACTTATATTCGTTCAATTTAATCTTTTCATACCCCGCCGCCCTTGCAGCCCGCCGGTATGAACCATCAGGATACGTTTCTCCCGACATAGCCCGGCAGACTTCAAACTCTCGACGAGCGAGTGCTTTATGGCAAACATCACTTTGCCTGTATAGACAGGATCCAAAGCAACTGCGGTTTTATCCTCAAATGCCTTGATAAAAGTGAGCAACTCATTTGTTGTACGAGCGTACCCGCCATGATGATAGTCCGTCAATAATGACCAGTTATTCAATGGCTGGCCAATATGCTGATGAATATCATGTCGAAGAAAGTCAGCCCCTTTAAGTACAGCAACGCCTTTTACCTGAGTACCCGGCAGCTCATCTGAAGCTGCCAGCGATATCCCCGCCAGGGTGGCACCCGTTCCACAGGCCAGCCATATCTCATCATACTGCCCCGGGGCAATACCTCCCGCAGCCAGAATCTCCCGGCATCCCAAAACACCAGACGGGTTACTGCCACCTTCCGGTACAAGGTGAACTTCATTTTCCGACAAGCCTGATTGAGACAATAAGTGAGCGAGAAAGAGAGGTTCATGTTTTCGGCGGTAATCACTCCGTGAGAGATAGTGCAATTGCATTCCCCAATTGACCGCATCTGCCAACGTCGCTGAAAGCAGTTCAACCGGCTCTCCCCTAATCACACCGATGGTTGACAGACCAAAACGATGACCCGCTGCTGCCAGCGCATGGATATGATTTGACCAGGCGCCGCCAAAACTGAGAACGATGGATTTACCCTGTTTCTTAGCCAGAAGCAGGTTATGTTTCAGCTTGTACCATTTATTACCGCTGATTTCAGGATCAAGCTGATCCAACCGGAGGATATCCAGGGAAACACCCGCACGGTTTAACCATTCTGTCGCAACCGGTTGCACAGGAACCGGTTTATCCAGCGTATCAATAGATTCGAATACCATACTTCAATAACTGCCCGGGAAGATAAACATCCAGCTGTTTCACCTGCTCATCCTCCAGGGTGATAACCGCAAGCTCATGCTTACGGTACAGGTCGAGTTTTTCCAGCTTCGCCTGATAATACCGGGTATCACTGGAATGCCCTAAATACTCAAGATAAACATGACCGGTGGGCAGATAAAACTCCCCATAAATATTGTCATCTATCGGGAGTCGACGCTCGTAGGCATGGGAAATGCCCGCCAGATAGAGCCAGTTATCGATCAGCAGCTCTGTTTTAGAGCGCACCAGGTGACCATCGGCACAGCGAAGCCTGGCAGGAAAGTCAGCCCGATAATGGTTAATGGGATCATCAGCCTGCAAATCCAGACCAATGGCATGAGAAAGATCCGCCTTTATCTCTTTGATGGATGAGCGCACAACAGGCTGATCCAACACGGTCTCGGGCCAGCAAACCCAATAGCGGGGGCTCTGGTTTTCCCGCTGCTCGCCACCGGATCGAATACCTGTCGCTGTGACTTTCCAGCCTGATTCATTGTGCTTAATCCAGCCCAGCTCGGCAAATATCAGATTAATCTGCCGGGCAGAAACACCCACTCGCTCAGCAAGACTGGTCGCTGTCAGATGACCATCAGCGCTCACTTTCCCGGGGGCAATCTCTTTACCAATCCTCTCCACCTCAGGCCAGACAATATAGGTTCCATATTTGACATGAGTCGTATATTCCCCACCCTCATCCCCACCCTTTCGGGTCAATATCCAGCTATCATTCCCACGTTCAATCCAACCCGCCTGCTCCATCTTTTTGAACAGTTCGCTAACAGGAACCTCCAAAGACCGAGCCAGGGCACTGGTGGAGAGTTTATTTTTTACGGAATTAGACATAACAGGCGCCTTCAGCAATCTTTCTGAAAATTTACTGAAGGTGCCAGAAGAAAAAAAGAGAAATCATCAAAAAAGAATAACTCTCTTGGTCTTTCTCTGTGTCCTCAGCGCCTCTGTGGTGAAAGAGGAAGTTATTTCGGGGCAGCTCCTATTGGCAAAATGTGGAAATTATTTCAGGACAATTCCTTAGCGGGATGATGATGATGTCTGCAGCAACGGCTTCCACGACGGCTGGCACAGCGGTTGCCTCTAACGTATTTGAGCCCGTTATTATTGCCCTGGGGATTCCTTCTCCGGGTGCGGCAGCGATGATGCATGCCGGACCAACGGTGCTGGATCACATGCCCCATGCCAGCTTCTTCCATGCCACCGGAGGCTGTGTCGGCATGAGTATCAGTGAGCGCCTGAAAGCCCTCCCGAGGGAAACCCTGATTGGCTTCTCCATGGCGGCCACTTCCACTCTGATCTATGGCATTCTGCAATTCTGAGGGAACAGACTATGAAAATTGTTATTGCACCAGACTCGTTCAAAGAATGCCTTACTGCTGCCCGGGTGGCGCAGGCTATTGAAACCGGACTCACGCAGGTCTTGCCCGATGCAGAGTGCGTAAAGATTCCTGTTGCCGATGGTGGTGAAGGCACACTCCAGTCACTGATTGATGCCACAGAAGGCAGGCTGATTGACGCAACGGTAGCCGGCCCGAGGGGCGAGCCGGTATCTGCCTGTTTTGGCCTGCTGGGCGATGGTGAAACAGCGGTTATTGAAATGGCGAGAGCTTCCGGTATCGAGCTGGTATCTGCTGAGCTGCGCAACCCGCTGATCAGTACTACGAAAGGTACCGGAGAATTGATTCTCAGCGCACTGGACCATGGCATTAAACGAATGATCGTGGGTATTGGTGGCAGTGCCACCAATGATGGTGGTGCCGGTATGATGCAGGCACTGGGTGTGAGGCTTCTGGACCGTGAAGGCAACGAGCTGCCTTATGGTGGAGCAGCGCTG
>NZ_JAVRMB020000176.1:0-8806 GCF_031844845.1 Endozoicomonas sp. | reverse complement strand
CCTGATTGTGGCCATGTCCTGCGACAAGCCGGAAGACCATGGTTACCCACTCAGCCACTGGTCGGAAAATTCTCTGGCCATGGCTGCTCAGGATAAAGGCATCGTCCCATCAATCTCACGAGTGGGCGAGTGACTGATCTTGAGAATGAAATCCATCGTCTTAAGGGACTCAATTGCAAACCAGACATAAAACCCAATACCAAGCCGCCGGTAGCGCCAGAGAGTGACCAGCCAACGGACTCTGATGGGGATTCTGAGTCCACAGATGATGACAACACCACAGGCAAAAGCGAAGATGAAGAAGATGAGGAAAAGGACGATACCGGCAAACCTGACGAGCGCACTCGAAAAAAGCGAAAGAAGCCACCCAAGCCCCCAGTAACAAACCATGCAAGAAGGCCCCCCGACAACATACCAGAAGGTTCAATATTTAAAGGCGTCACTCCTTACGACGTACAAGAGTTGTCTTTTTCTGTTTCAGTGACCCGCTACGAGCTCGAACACTGGATTACCCCGGATGGTTCATTCATCAGTGGCCAACTTCCAGAGAGTATTCAAGGTTATCATTTTGGCCCCGAATTTCGGGGTTATATTTTGCACCAGCATCACGCCTGTGCTGTTACCGAGCCGATGCTGCTCGAATCCTTGTGGGATATGGGAGCATCGATTTCCTCCGGCCAGCTCAGCAACCTTCTGACCAAGAAGCATGAGGCCTTTCATGCCGAAAAAGATGAGCTTCTGGCCGAAGGCTTGCTGCATTGCGACTACCTGCAAACAGACGACACTGGTGCTCGGCACAAAGGGCAGAATGGCTATTGTACCGTTATCGGTAATTCTCTCTTTACCTGGTTTGGCAGCACCAAGAGCAAGAGTCGTGAAAATTTTCTGACGTTGCTGCATCGTCCATGGAAAATCCTTGTCCTGAATGAACACGCCATGAATTATCTGGTTGACCACGATTTCCCGGTTAAGTGGCAGAAAAAATTCCAGGATTGCCTGGGTGTCCACTTCATTAATCGTAAAGCCTGGGATGGCTTTTTAAACGACTGTGGTATGGACGGGCCAGACCTTCGGCGACGAGCTTCGGAAGCGATGTTATATGGTAGCCTGGTTGCTCACGGAGTACCTTCCGTTCTTCCCCTCCATAGCGATGGCGCTGGACAGTTCGATGTATTTACCCGTTCCGGATGCTGGCTTCATGCGGCGAGACCACTGGAACGGTTCATCCCGGTTAACTCGGAACAGGTCGAGGAGCAACACCAGCTGCTTTGCCGGTTCTGGCAACTCTACCGTGAATTGAAGGCTTTTAAGGAAAAGCCTGAGCCCTATAAAGCTGACGCCATTCGAAAAGAATTTCGTGAGCTGGTGCAAATCCCTGCGAAATGCTCGGAGCTGCGTGGCGCCTTGGGCAAGTTGGCTGTGAAAGAGCGAGAGCTATTAGAGGTACTGGACGACCCAAACCTTCCTATACACAACAATCTGAGCGAAAGTCAGATACGGGAGCACGTCAAACGACGAAAAATCAGCGGAGGGACTCGTAGCGAAGCAGGACGGCAAAGCCGCGACACATTTGCCAGCCTGAAAAAGACGTGTCGCCTTCATGGTATTTCTTTCTGGGAATATCTGAAAGACAGATTGAATGGGTTTGGTCTCATTCCCAGGCTCAGCAGTCTGATAAAACAGACTGCCAGTGGAGTTGTGGACGATTGTTTTACCAGTGGTTTTTGAGCACTTACTGACTTTCTTTATCAGTCAAGAGTCATTGACGCTTCATGCATATACTGAAATAAGTTTCGAATTCGCAGTATTGTGGATATCACACTGGCTTTGCAGCGAGTACAGAATTTCCAGTTCGATGCGTACTGGCTGAAACATATCGTCCCTGAAACAATCCTCCCACAAATTCGGTGTATGGAGCTAAATTTGCAAAAAATCAAGTTTCGTCATTACAAGGCTAAATCGCGATTAGTTAGAAAATATGGATTTTGCGAAGCATTCCCTCACGATTGGCAGCGTTTGCCTTCAGGGAGGATCCACGGTTTCAAACTGGACGGGGTTCAGTAGATTCGGGTTTCGAAGCCGTAGCTCATAAGCTCGGTATAGCATGGTTTATCATAGTCGGCTGTTATGTCGGGACGCATCAACAACATCGAATAGCTGCTATTAACGATGAGCTCAATAGTACCCTGTAAAAGTACATAGGAATGTAAATCAGTTCATCGATTTATCGGTGCTAAGATTGCTATCATAATGGAATCAGCAATTTCCTAAACCTGCTTAAAACCAAGGGTTGCAAGAATCCAGAAGTGTTTTTAGCCATGGAAGTGTGCCATTAACAGAACAAATCTATTATCAGAATTTTGTTCGAAAAGTTCCGGATTTTGTCCAGAAAAAGCATACCCCCTAGTAATATCAGGCTCTAGCCCAATGGAAACGGCGGGACTTGAACCCGCGTCCGCCAGCTCTACGCCTTCGGCTCTACATGCTTAGTTTCCGTTTTTAAATTAACGCAGCACGACCCAACGGTCAGGGTGAACTACGCGATCCTGAAAGTTTTAATCCAACAGCTACAGGAAAACTGGTGTGACGATTCTATTTTCGATTGCGATCATTTCCACCCAATAGACAAAACAGAGTGATCGGGAGCAGGCAGTTTTTAGGCGGCCATAGCTCCGTGGTAGCTATTATCGTTAGCAACTAATACGTTTGTAGTGTTTGGATTAACGAGCATCACTACACGCTCGACATGCACCTAAGGTTTCGTAACCGTCGTCGAATCCTGATCGCCCCCGGTAACTAAACGCTGTCGTATTTATGCCAAAATCGGAGGGCAAATGCAACTGCGTTTAGTACATACGTACTTTTACACTGAAAATAACACCATTGTCGTTAAATTATTCTGAGGAAAGGCTTCCAGAGCCTTTTACATGGGTTCTTTTCAATTTCAAGTGGATAAGACAGACTGCAATGAAGGATGATCAGGGAATACGCCACTCAAAATATACCAACGTCATCCCCGCGAAGGCGGGGATCCACTGCTCGGGATAGACTCCCACTCTCGAGATGGATTCCCGCCTTCGAGGCTGTCGCAAAACCCTCGCTCCCATGCTTTTAGGCCCTGGGGGTCCTGCGTGGGAATGCATACGGATCTGGCCGCATGTGGAGAAACCTCTCCTTGTCCGAATCTGTGGGGGTTTCAGGCTGGTTATTCACTTGTGGCGAGTACGGTATGCATTCCCACGCAGAGCGTGGGAACGAGGTGTCCGGAGGGTTTTGCAACAACCTCCTTCGCGGGAAAGACGGTGGTGGTTTAAATTGGCATATAAGACCTTTTGCAACAGCCTCCTTCGAGGGAAAGACGGCAGTGGTAGCAACCGGCACTTAAAATTTTTTGCGACAGTTTCCCTATATGGATCCGAACATAAAAAAAAGCCCCTAATCAATTTCTGATTAGAGGCATACGACATATTTCAGTCGAATCTTATTTACCGTAGTAAGCTTTCGTCAGCAACTCTTCCAGTTCAACGATCAGCGGCATACGTGGATTAGCAGTTGTACACTGATCTTCAAAGGCATGATTGGCAAGCATACTGACCTTTTCCTTAAAGGCCATTTCTGGCACTCCGTGCTCTTTCAGAGACAGAGGCATATCAACACGCTTCATCAGATCACGAACGGCATTCGCCAGCGATTTAACACCCTCTTCCGGTGTAGAGGCAGGCAGACCAAGGGTACGAGCTACTTCCGCATACTTCTCATGAGCAATGTAATACTCATATTTCGGGAAAGAAGCCACTTTGCTTGGGTTTGGACAACCATTGTATTCAATCACATGAGGCAGCAGTAACGCGTTGGCCAGACCATGAGACACATGGAATTCATGACCAACCTTATGGGCCATGGAGTGGTTTACCCCCAGGAACGCATTGGCAAAAGCCATACCGGCAATACAGGAGGCGTTGTGCATTTTTTCACGGGCTTTCTTATCAGCTGTATCGTAAGAAGCGGGCAGGTATTCAAACACCAGCTGAATCGCTTTCATGGCCAGCGCATCGGTGAAGTCCGACGCCATGATGGAGACATAAGCTTCCAGGGCATGGGTCAACACATCCAGACCGGTATCAGCCGCCACTTTCTTCGGTACAGTCTGAACCAGAACCGGGTCAATAATGGCCACATCCGGGGTCAGCTCATAATCAGCCAGCGGGTATTTGATGCCTTTATCTTTGTCGGTAATTACCGCAAAAGAAGTCACTTCAGAACCGGTACCGGACGTGGTAGGAATGGCCACTAAACTCGCTTTTTTACCCAGCTTCGGGAACTTGTAAACCCGCTTGCGGATATCCAGGAACTTTTGCGCCATGCCCGCAAAGTCTGCATCCGGCTGTTCGTAGAACAACCACATACCTTTGGCAGCATCAATGGGAGAACCGCCACCCAGGGCGATAATCACGTCTGGATTAAAGCGCTCCATCTCTTTGGCACCAGCGCGAATGGTGGCCAGACTTGGATCAGGCTCAACCTGATTAAACACCTGAACCTGAACCGGCACCTGACGTTTTCTCAGGTGATACATAACCTTATCTACATATCCAAGGGACTGAATGGTTTCGTCAGTTACAATGAATACACGAGAGATGTCCTGCATTTTCTCCAGATACTGAAGAGAGTTCGCTTCAAAATAAATCTTTCTTGGAAGCTTGAACCACTGCATATTTACCCGACGCCTGGCTACCCGCTTGAGATTAATCAGGTTAACCGCAGACACGTTAGACGTTGTACTGTTACCACCATAACTGCCACAACCCAGAGTCAGGGATGGCATATTGGTGTTATAGATATCACCAATGGCTCCATGAGTACTTGGGGAATTGATGATAATACGACCGGCTTTCATGGCCAGAGAGAAATGATCAATCACCTGATTGTCCTGGGCATGCAGCACGGCAGAGTGCCCCAGACCACCAAAATTCAGCATCTGGTCAGCCAGACGAATGGAATCGTCAGCATCTTTGGCTTTCAAAATACCCAGTACCGGAGACAGCTTCTCACGGGACAGTGGGAACTCTGGGCCAACACCTTCAATTTCACAGGCAAGAATACGGGTATTTTCAGGTACTTTGATACCCGCCAGCCCGGCAATGAATACTGGTTTCATGCCGACAATTTTGCTGTTAACGTGACCATCCATAATGACAACTTCAGCCAGACGACGGGTCTCTTCTGGAGAAGTGAAGTAAACATTCTGGCTTTTCAGCTCATTAACCACTTCTTTATAGACGGCCTGGTGAATAATGGCGGCCTGCTCAGAAGCACAGATCATACCGTTATCAAAGCTCTTGGAGAGCACCAGATCATTACAGGCCTGTTTGATATCCGCAGACTGATCAATAATGCACGGCACATTACCAGAACCCACACCCAGCGCCGGCTTACCGGAAGAATAAGCGGCTCTCACCATGCCGGAACCACCGGTAGCAAGAATGACAGCGACTTCAGGGTGAGTCATCAGTTTCTGAGTTGCTTCAATGGAAGGGTGCTCAACCCACAGCACACAGTCTTCAGGAGCACCGGCTTCAACGGCGGCATCACGAACAATACGGGCGGCGGCACTGGAACACTGCTGGGCAGAAGGGTGGAAAGCAAAAACAATCGGGTTCCGGGTTTTCGTGGCGATAATAGACTTGAACATGGTGGTAGACGTTGGATTGGTCACCGGTGTCACACCACAGACAATCCCCACTGGCTCAGCAACCAGCATGAAATCTTCTTCCGCATTATCTTCAATAACGCCGACAGTCTTGTCATATTTAATGGAGTGGTAGACGTACTCTGTCGCAAAGATATTTTTAATAACCTTATCTTCCAGAATACCCCGTCCGGTTTCTTCAACCGCCAGGCGGGACAGCTCCATATGGGCAGCCTGACCGGCCAGCGCCATCGCTTTGGTAATATTGTCGATCGTTTCCTGATCGAGCTTGAGAAACTCATCTCTGGCAACCACTGCCCGCTCAATCAAACCATTGATCTGAGCATCCACATCCTGAACATCTATATTTTGAACAACCGCTGCCTGCTTTGCGGGTTTTTCAGCCTGCTTTTTACCGGCCATGATTCTAATCCTCTAGTAGTTAACCAAGAAAACCTTCAAAACATTCGCCTGAGCTTGAGCGTCTTTTTTATTCTGTCGTTTTCTCAAGATCAGTAACATTATTTATTAAACTTGAAACCATCAGGAATCTGTCTTCTATCTACATCAATTCCAAGATAGTGCATCCTGTCTGTTAATGCCCGATCATTACCTTTAATCAATTTTCATATTCACTTAAAAACCATAACTTTCTGATTACAAACTTCTGATGTTAAAATATATAACTTTCTATTATTTACAAGACCTGAAAATAGTGGCTTCTAATATAAGACCAACCTCGTTTTTCTGCATTACAACACAGGAAATCCACAAAGAAATTGACTCAAGTCAATTAAACCCTATTGCATTTTTAATAAAAGAAAGTACCAAAAAACATCATATACATTCATTTGAAAATGAATCATACAACCCTGATAGAAGCTGGAAATTAAAGATAAAAAACATTTATTGTTAAAGAAAGCATACAAACACAAATAAAATGTCATCTTAACCACTTGTCAAATCACCAAGACAAACATCAGGAAACAATTAAAAACACCTTGTAACAATGCCTGTACAGCTGTACTTATCCCGTATTTTATTAAATGGGAAAATGTCTTTACCTGCTGTAGCCTTTCCGTATCATTAGCACAATTTTGATGTGTCCTATCCGGAATATCTAAAGCCTCTGGCCAGCAACCCCTGGAATGAGTAAATCATCTTCCTTACGTTGCGCCCGGGCCTTAAGAGAAGAACCCGGACCAGACATAGCATTAAACTGAAACACACTGCTAACCCTTGATCGAGGAAGAATCAGACTCATGTCCCAGAAAATCCTGGACCTGGTAAAACCAGGCGTAGTTACCGGTGATGACGTTCAGAAGATCTTTGCAGCTGCCAAGGCTGGCGAATTCGCCCTGCCAGCAGTGAACGTTGTCGGTACCGATTCAATCAACGCTGTCCTGGAATCGGCTGCCAAGGTCAAGTCGCCTGTTATCGTACAGTTTTCCAACGGTGGTGCTGCCTACCTGGCCGGTAAGGGTCTGAAAGAAGAAGGACCTGCAGGCGCCCTGGGCGCTATCGCCGGAGCAAAGTACGTACACGCTGTTGCCGAAGCTTACGGCATCCCTGTGATCCTGCACACCGACCATGCCGCACGCAAACTGCTGCCATGGATCGACGCACTGCTGGACGCTGGTGAAGCGTTCTACGAGCAGACTGGCAAGCCTTTATTCTCCTCGCACATGATCGACCTGTCTGAAGAGACTCTGGAAGAAAACATCGCGACTTGCGCCGAGTACCTGAAGCGTATGTCCAAGATGGACATGACTCTGGAATTCGAACTGGGCTGCACCGGCGGTGAAGAAGACGGCGTAGACAACTCGCAAATGGACAGCTCCATGCTGTACACCCAGCCAGAAGACGTTGCTTACGCTTATGAAATCCTGAACAAAATCAGCCCTCGTTTTACCATCGCCGCGTCTTTCGGTAACGTACACGGCGTTTACAAGCCAGGTAACGTTCAGCTGACGCCAACGATTCTGGACAACTCCCAGAAGTACTGCTCCGAGAAGTTCGGTATTCCAGCCAAGTCCCTGAACTTCGTATTCCACGGCGGTTCCGGTTCTACCCTGGAAGAAATCCGTGAAGCGGTGTCCTACGGTGTAGTGAAGATGAACATCGACACCGACACCCAATGGGCAGCCTGGGAAGGCGTTCTGAACTACTACAAGCAGAACGAAGCTTACCTGCAAGCCCAACTGGGCAATCCGGAAGGCGCAGACAAGCCAAACAAGAAGTCCTACGATCCACGGGTATGGTTACGTGCCAGCCAGACTTCAATGTCTGCCCGTCTGGAACAGGCCCATAGTGACCTGAACAGCATCGACGTACTGTAATGCTGTCCTGGCACCGGCTTTGCCGGTGCCTCCTCCCTTAAAACCAATCCTATTACATCCCACTCCGCCAGAAAAACCTGCAAGCTCGCAAACCCTCATCCCGGCTTAAAAAGCCCTACCCACAACCAGCAAGCCTTCTCTCAATATTGACTCCCTCCCACACCTCTATAGTTCGCCGCAAACTCCAGACAAGCTCACTCCCATGACCCCCTTGGGAATGCATACGGAACTTGCCGCAGGGTTTACTAATAGCCGTACTCTAAAGCGTCATGCAAAGCGAGAGAACGCAGAACCCATCCCTCCGAGTGCGCCTTCATCTGGATATTTCGTTTGTGCCGGATGTGGCATGCACTCCCACACCAAGCATGGGAGCGAGGTTATCCCCACGAAGGAGGCTGTCGCAAAAGCCTCCGAAATCCTCGTTCCCACGCTCGGCATGGGAATGCATACGGAGCTGACCGTATGATGGGAAACCTCTCTTTGCCCGGGTTTCCGGGAGTTTTATGCGGGTTGTTTCATTTGTGGTGGGCTCGGTATGCATTCCCGCGGGGGACCGCGGGAACGAGTTCGGAGGTTTTGCAGGCTTTTTCGACAAACTCGAAGGTGGGTATCGCAAAAGGTAGATTAAGCTTTGAACCACAAAGACACAAAGACACAAAGAAAAGAAGGGTCTGGTTTGTTCAACGGGTAGCCTGAGAGCAACCAAAAAAACTTTGTGTCTTTGTGCCTTTGTGGTTCCCTTCTTTTAGGGCTTTTGCGACAGCCTCCTTCGCGGGGA
>NZ_JAVRMB020000175.1:0-13830 GCF_031844845.1 Endozoicomonas sp. | reverse complement strand
ATCCCCTGTTATGGTATCCATTGTCGTGTGTTGATCAGCCGCTGTGACCGGCTTGCCAGTCATGCCTGCAGTAACACCTATTTGCGCAAAAGACTGGAGCCAGGGTTCGAGGAATGGCTGATATTCCTGTGGCAGGCTTTTGCAGAGTTGATGCAAATAATGATGTACCTGGCTGTGAGCGCCATAGTTTGCTGCAAGCTGTGTCAGCATCAGAGTGGCGTAGGTAAGGTTACCGCTGCTAATGGCTGGATAAAGAGAGCATAAGGTAACGGCAATATTGGAGACGTCGGATATCTTTTTTGCAATGCTGACGCCGGGCGAGTTTGCTCCACAGACAGCGGAAGCCATCCCGGGAGCATGGTATAAGCTGGTTATGGCCATATTGGCAATAGAAAAGGGGTCAACACCCCTCACTCTGGCAGCGCCCACGGCGCCGGTTATTGTCGCAGCAGCATGGTTTACGGTTGCCCCGTGGTTTCGGGCGGCAGTGGTCAGGCATTCTTCCAGAACCCGGTAAGCTGTTTTGCCTAAATTGACAGGTGTCACTTTTCCCCATCCCATCAAGTGACCATCAATAATCAGGGTGATTCTTTCTGAGAGGGGTTTTGGTTGAGTGGTTAAATTTGTTGCTGCTGTGGGTGTCTTGTTTTCTGAATCCGGGGGATACGGTTTTGCAATCTTTTTAGCCGGATTGCCAGGAGCCAGCCTATAGGATGTTTCTTGCTCCCGGCCTGTTGGTACTAGTTCTGACTTTATGGATGTATTACCAAATACTGCGTACATTTCAAAAAAACCTGTTTCAAAACAGACCATCAAAAGCTGTTTGTAGTTTATTTTGCTTAATTAAATAGATGGCTGGTGACTGTTGTGTATTTCTTATGGAATTACAGAAATACATGGAACCCGGTGAATATGGAAAGTTCATCAACTATGCATCGGGTCTAGCTCTGACAACGGTTAGATGAATGAATTTCCATGGTTGAATGAAAGAATATTTAAGGCTGAAGTTTGTAATTTTTTGCCTTGTTCTATCTGTGTTTGCTGAATTTTTTGGAGGATTTTTTACCGCGGATCTTTCTGGATACTTGCTGGATAAAAAAAGTGACAAGAATAGAAGGCTGGCAAAGGAATATTGAAATTATCAATAACCTTATTGGTGAAGGTGATCTTCAGGTTTAGCAGTGTTCCTGCCGGCCCTGCTCCGGGCCGGTTATGCTTTTGGTCAGAGATTAAATGATCTGCGCTTCCCGGATCATTGTTGAGACGGTTTTCAGAATGACCAGTGCCAGAATCAGTTTTGGTGCCCAGTGCATCCCCCGAACATCCTGAACAAACTGTCGGATCATGACTTCCCCCCTCGATAATAAGTATGTCGCAGAGCGGCAGAGTATCGCTTTTTTGCTGGAAAATAAAAGCGGTTCAGGTATTTTTCCGGGCTGCTTGCTGTTTGTGTGTAGTCCGATAGACTGTTTTCGACTTTTAACGACATTAGCCAGATCAGAGGGAATGTAACGTGATCAGAGTTGCCATTGTGGGTGCTGCCGGGCGAATGGGGCGGATGCTGGTGGAAGCCGTTGCCGATGATAAACAGTGTCAGATGGGTACAGCAATTATCAAACCCGGTGATAGTCTGCTGGGGGTTGATGCGGGTGATCTGGTTGGCGTTGGTTCCCTGGGTGTGCCGTTAACGGATGATCTGGCTGCGGCTATTAATGATTTTGATGTTCTGGTTGATTTCACTTCGCCTGAATTGACCATGGAGAATGTCGAGTTGTGCAGGCAGCATGGCAAGGGAATCGTCATTGGCACAACCGGTCTCAGTAGCAGCCAGAAAGAGAGTCTGGCCAAAGCTTCAGAAGATACGGCGGTTGTTTTTGCGCCCAATATGAGTATTGGTGTCAACCTGGTGTTCAAGCTACTTGAAATGGCGGCAAAGGTCTTGGGTGATGATGCGGACATCGAAGTCATTGAGGCTCATCATCGTCACAAAGTGGACTCCCCTTCTGGTACCGCTCTGAAAATGGGGGAAGTGGTGGCGGACACCCTTGGCCGCGACCTTGAAAAGTGTGCAGTTTATGGTCGTGAAGGATATACCGGGCCAAGAGACCGTGAAACCATTGGCTTTGCCACGGTTCGTGCTGGTGATGTAATTGGTGATCATACAGTGTTGTTTGCCAGTGAAGGCGAGCGGGTAGAGATAACCCATAAAGCCAGTAGCCGTGTGATTTACGCCCGGGGTTCTCTGAGAGCAGTACGTTTTCTCTCTGATAAACGCTCTGGCCTTTACGATATGCAGGATGTGCTTGGAATTAAGTGATTTTCCATAATTTTATATGGACAAGTATCAGGTGCCATGATTCAATGCGAAAAATTTGCATTGAATTTATCTGCTGGTGACGGGGTATGGAATCAAAAGCGAGATGGTTTTTTAAAACATCTCGCTTTTTTTGGGTCTGTAAACTGCTAACTCATCAGCACCATAGCGTTCGGGCATAAAACGATCAGATTCAAAAATGGGAGGATCCTTTGACTAAGACGTCTGTTTTAGCTCTGGAAGATGGTAGTATTTTCCGGGGGATTGCCATCGGTATTGATGGCGAAACCAGTGGTGAGGTGGTTTTTAACACGGCAATGACCGGTTATCAGGAAATTCTCACCGACCCTTCCTATTCCCGCCAAATCGTTACGCTGACCTATCCCCATATTGGTAATACCGGTATTACACCGGAAGATGAAGAATCTCCTGAAATTCATGCTGCTGGTCTGGTCATTAAGGACCTGCCACTGCTGGCCAGTAACTGGCGCAGCAAGATGTCTCTGGATGAGTACCTGAAGTCTCGCAATATTGTGGCAATTGCCGGTATTGATACTCGCAGGCTGACTCGGATTCTGCGGGAAAAAGGGGCTCAGAACGGCTGTATTATTGCGGGCGATTCGATAGATGAAGCACTGGCTCTAACCAAAGCCCGTGAATTTCCGGGCCTTAAAGGCATGGATCTGGCAAAAGAGGTCACCACTGACCAGCATTACGTCTGGACAGAAGGTGTCTGGAGTCTGGAAACGGATAGCCATGCTGAAGTGACTGACCTGCCTTTCCACGTAGTAGCCTACGACTTCGGTGTGAAAAGAAACATTCTTCGCATGCTGGCTGAACGGGGCTGCCGCCTGACTGTTGTTCCGGCCACAACCCCTGCCAAAGAGGTTCTGGCTATGAACCCCGATGGTGTTTTTCTCTCTAATGGTCCTGGTGATCCCGAGCCTTGTGATTACGCCATTACGGCCATTCAGGAAATCCTGACAACTGAGCTGCCGGTATTTGGCATCTGTCTGGGTCATCAGTTGCTGGCGCTGGCCAGTGGTGCGAAGACTGAGAAGATGAAATTTGGTCATCATGGCGCCAACCATCCGGTTCAGGATCTCAAATCCGGTCAGGTTCTCATTACCAGTCAGAACCACGGTTTTGCGGTGGCAGAAGACTCCCTGCCAGGGACTCTGAGAGCGACCCATAAATCACTGTTCGATGGCAGCTTGCAGGGTGTTGAGCGCACAGATCGTCCGGCCTTCAGTTTCCAGGGACACCCTGAAGCCAGTCCGGGACCACACGACGTAGCCGGATTGTTTGACCACTTTGTTGAGATGTTGAAAGCAGCCAAGACTGCCTGATGACGAAGTCCGCTGCTATTAAAACAGCCTTGAGCGGAAAGCACCCTGCCTGAAATCATGACAGCCGGGGCACTTTCACAGAAAAGAATTGCGTGAGAGAAAGATGCCAAAACGTACTGATATTGAAAGTATTCTGATTCTCGGGGCTGGCCCAATCATCATCGGCCAGGCCTGTGAGTTTGACTATTCCGGAGCGCAGGCCTGTAAGGCACTGAAGGAAGAGGGTTACCGGGTTATTCTGGTGAACTCCAACCCGGCCACCATCATGACCGACCCGAGCATGGCGGACTCAACTTACATTGAGCCGATTCGCTGGGAAACGGTCGAAAAGATTATTGAAAAAGAGCGCCCTGACGCCGTTCTCCCTACCATGGGTGGCCAGACAGCTCTGAACTGTGCCCTGGACCTGTTCCATAAAGGGGTGCTGGCAAAGTACAACGTGGCCATGATTGGTGCCAGTCAGGAAGCCATTGATAAGGCAGAAGACCGCCAGCTGTTTGACCGGGCCATGAAAAACATTGGTCTGGAAACCCCTAATTCAGGTATTGCCCATACCATGGAAGAAGCCCGGGCGGTGCAGGCAAAGGTAGGCTTCCCCTGTATTATTCGTCCGTCGTTTACCATGGGTGGCACCGGTGGCGGTATTGCCTACAACAGAGATGAGTTTGAAGAGATCTGTTTCCGAGGCCTTGACCTTTCCCCAACCAGTGAGCTGCTGATTGATGAATCTCTGATTGGCTGGAAAGAGTATGAGATGGAGGTGGTGCGTGATTGTAAGGATAACTGCATCATTGTCTGTGCCATTGAAAACTTCGACCCTATGGGGGTTCATACCGGTGACTCTATTACGGTCGCGCCAGCCCAGACGCTGACCGATAAGGAATACCAGATCATGCGTAACGCTTCCATTGCGGTACTGCGTGAGATTGGTGTGGAAACCGGTGGCTCTAACGTACAGTTTGGTATCTGTCCGGATACTGGTCGTATGGTGGTCATCGAAATGAATCCGCGGGTTTCCCGCTCTTCTGCCCTGGCTTCTAAAGCGACGGGTTTTCCCATTGCCCGGGTAGCCGCCAAACTGGCCGTGGGTTACACCCTGGATGAGTTGAGAAATGAGATCACCGGTGGTGTAACTCCAGTCTCCTTTGAACCCTCCATCGACTATGTTGTTACCAAGATTCCCCGCTTTGCCTTTGAGAAATTCCCCCAGGCCGATGACCGCCTGACCACTCAGATGAAGTCTGTGGGTGAGGTGATGGCCATTGGCCGTACTTTCCAGGAATCTGTCCAGAAAGCCCTGCGCGGTCTGGAAACCGGTGCCACCGGCTTTAACTCCATGTTTGATTACCAACTGGATGCCTGTTCTGATGCCGGGCGGGACGAGGCCCTCGCTATTATTCGCCGTGAGCTGATTACGCCTAAAGCCGATCGCATCTACTACGTTGCCGATGCTTTCCGTGCGGGTATGACCATGGAGGAGGTGTTTGCCCAGTGCAAGATTGACCCGTGGTTCCTGGTTCAGATTCAGGATCTGGTGATGGAAGAAGCGGTACTGACCGGTGAGACCATTTCTGGCTTGACCAAAGAGCGGCTGTTCCGCCTGAAGCAGAAAGGCTTCAGTGATCCCCGTCTGGCTGAACTGCTGGGTGTGCAAGAGGCTGAGGTAAGAAACCTTCGTCGTGAATTGGGTGTGAAACCGGTCTACAAACGTGTTGATACCTGTGCTGCCGAGTTTCAATCTACGACAGCTTACATGTATTCATCCTATGATGAAGAGTGTGAGGCAGAGCCTTCTGATCGTGAAAAAATCATGATCCTTGGTGGCGGTCCAAACCGTATTGGTCAGGGTATTGAATTTGATTACTGCTGTGTTCATGCGGCATTAGCGGCCCGTGAAGACGGTTATGAAACCATCATGGTTAACTGTAACCCTGAAACGGTGTCCACCGATTATGATACGTCTGATCGTCTCTACTTTGAGTCAGTGACGCTGGAAGACGTTCTGGCCATCATTGATGTAGAAAAACCCGGTGGTGTTATTGTTCAGTACGGTGGACAGACTCCGCTGAAGCTGGCCCGCGCACTGGAAGCGGAAGGTGTATCGATTATCGGTACCAGCCCGGAAGCCATTGACCGGGCGGAAGACCGTGAGCGTTTTCAGCAGATGATTCAAAAACTGAATCTGCTGCAGCCAGCCAACGCCACCGTTCGCAGTGAAGCGGATGCTATCGTTAAGGCGGCTGAGATCGGTTACCCGCTGGTGGTTCGCCCATCCTACGTTCTGGGTGGCAGGGCGATGGAAATCGTCGACGGCGAAGACGAGCTGGTTCGCTACATGAAAGAGGCGGTACAGGTTTCTAACGACAGTCCTGTTCTACTGGATTCTTTCCTGAACCGTGCCGTGGAAGTGGATGTGGATGCGATATGCGACGGTGAGCGAGTCGTGATCGGAGCCATCATGCAGCACATTGAGCAGGCGGGTATTCACTCTGGTGATTCCAGCTGTTCATTGCCGCCTTATAGCCTGAGCCGTCGTCACCAGGATGAGATTCGTGAGCAGGTAAGCGCCATGGCCATGGAGCTTGGGGTTATTGGTCTGATGAACGTTCAGCTGGCTATTCAGGATGATGAGATCTATGTGATCGAGGTTAATCCCCGGGCATCCCGTACCGTGCCTTTTGTTTCCAAGTGCATTGGTCACTCGTTGGCCAAGATTGCTGCGCGGGTGATGATGGGTAAGAGTCTGGAAGCGCAGAACTTTACCACTGAGATTGTACCGCCTTACTTCAGTGTGAAAGAGGCTATCTTCCCATTTAATAAATTCCCGGGTGTAGATCCGATTCTCGGCCCTGAGATGAAGTCTACCGGTGAAGTAATGGGTGTTGGTGCCACCTTCCCGGAAGCGTTCCACAAAGCGCAGCTGGCAGAGAATATGCAATTGCCTGTCGGTGGTAAGGTTATTCTCACGGTGCGGGACTTTGATAAGCCTGACGTGCCCATGATTGCCCGCTTATTCATGGATATTGGTTTTGAGCTTCTGGCCACTTCAGGTACTGCTAAAGTGATTGAAGAAGCGGGTTTGCCCGTGACCATCATCAATAAAGTGCACCAGGGAAGACCGCATCTGGTGGACATGATCGTCAATGGTGATATAGCCTTCATGATTAACACCACTGAAGGTCGTCAGGCCATTGCTGATTCTTATTTGATTCGTCGCTCCGCATTAACCAATAAGGTGCTATATACAACCACCATGGCGGGAGCAGAAGCGATTGCAAGGTCAATTGCTTTTGGATCAGAAAGATTAGTCAGACGACTTCAGGATTTACACGAAGGTAACGTTGGATGAAAAGAATTCCCATGACTGTGGAGGGCGAAAAAGCTCTCCGCGCGGAACTGACCCATTTGAAAGGGGTTGAGCGCCCTCGTATTTCTGCGGCTATTGCAGAAGCCCGGGAGCTGGGTGACCTGAAAGAGAATGCTGAATACCATGCTGCCCGTGAGCAGCAGAGTTTTGCAGAAGGCCGTGTTAATGACATCGAGGCCAAGCTGTCAAACGCTCAGGTGATCGATATTAATGCCATCGCCAAAACCGGTAAGGTGCTGTTTGGTACGACGGTTGTTCTGATTAACCTGGATAATGATCAGGAAGTGGAATACAAAATCGTTGGCGATGACGAAGCGAATATCAAGGTGAACAAGATCTCCGTAAACTCGCCCATTGCCCGTGCCTTGATTGGCAAAGTAGAAGGCGATGAGGTCGGAGTCAAGACGCCTTCTGGCAATGTTGCGTATGAGATTGATGAAGTGAAGCATATCTGAGTTTTCTGTCGTTACTGGTTGAGCATTATCCTTTCCAGCTATCGCTAATATGAGCCCTGCTCCGTTATCACTGAACGGAGCAGGGCTTTCTCTTTTATAAAGCCCAACAATTTCACCGATGATTGCAGGATGATTGCAGATAGCTTGTTGGGGCTCGCATTCGCTCGACCCAACGTAACTTTCCCTATTTCTATGTTATTCTTCAATGCCGTCCGCTGAGAGAGTACTCAGACCAATAAGTGCTCTTTTGAGGAATGGTTCAGGTTATCGGTAATCACTGATAGCTGGATAAAAGAGAAATAATAATTTATTGATTCTTGATTTTGCAGTTCTTCTACCTTCAGCATTTTTTAGAAAAACGCATTATAAATAAGGAAGCCTGAGAGAAGTATGTCGAGCCAGATCACCATCGCGCTGTCCAAGGGGCGCATTCTTAAAGAGACTCTCCCCCTGTTGAAAGCCGCAGGTATTGAGCCTGCTGAAGATCCAGATAAAAGTCGCAAGCTGGTGATTGGTACAACACATCCCCATGTTAACCTCCTTATTGTCCGGGCCAGTGATGTACCGACCTATGTGGAGTATGGTGCCGCCGATATGGGCGTCGCGGGTAAAGATGTGCTGATGGAGCATGGCTCCTCTGAACTTTATGAACCCCTTGACCTGAAAATTGCCCAATGCAAGCTGATGACAGCTGGAAAGGTTGGGGCTCCCCCCAGGTCATCCGGTCGACTCAAAGTGGCGACCAAATTCGTCAATGTTGCCAAGCAGTACTATGCCTCTCAGGGCATTCAGGCTGACATCATCAAGCTATACGGTTCTATGGAACTGGCGCCATTGGTTGGCCTTGCGGATGTCATTATTGATGTGGTGGATACCGGGAATACCCTTCGGGCTAATGGCCTGGAGCCTCAGGAGCTGATTGCTGAAATCAGTTCCAGAATGGTGGTGAACAGGGCTTCCATGAAAGTGAAACACAAGCTGATTGGCCAGCTGTTAGATCAGCTATCCAGCGCGATTGAGGAAAAGGCATGACACCTGAAGTAGTCGCCCCGATTCAGCTGGACTTCAGCAGCCCTGAGTTTTTTTCTCAATTGGATGCATTGCTGGCCTGGGAGTCTGTTTCAAACGACAGTATCCAACAGCGGGTAAAAGAGATTATTGATCAGGTCCGTAAACATAAGGATCAGGCGGTTCTGGAATATACCTGTCGTTTTGATAGACGTCAGATAACCAGTATGGCGGAGCTTACACTGGGTTCTGAGCATTTGCAGAAGGCGCTTGATGCTATTCAGCCAGAACAGCGGGCAGCATTGGAAACGGCTGCCAGCCGAATTCGTGAATATCATCAGCATCAGCAGCAGAGTTCCTGGAATTACCGGGAAAGTGATGGCACCTTGCTTGGGCAGCAGGTGACACCCATGGATCGGGTTGGGCTTTATGTTCCCGGTGGTCGCGCCTCTTATCCTTCATCCGTATTAATGAACGCTATACCCGCGTCCGTAGCCGGTGTCCCGGAAGTGGTGATGGTGGTGCCTGCTCCGGAAGGGGGGCTGGACGAACTGGTACTGGCGGCTGCAGCGATTGCGGGTGTTAATCGTGTGTTTACTATTGGTGGTGCCCAGGCGGTGGCTGCATTGGCCTACGGTACACAAACCATTCCACGGGTGGATAAGATCGTTGGCCCCGGCAATGTTTATGTGGCTACCGCCAAGCGGGAAGTCTTCGGTCAGGTAGGGATTGATATGATTGCCGGACCATCGGAGATACTGGTGGTTTGTGATGGCAAGAGTAATCCGGACTGGATTGCCATGGATCTCTTTTCCCAGGCTGAGCATGATGAGGATGCCCAGGCGATCCTTATCTCGCCTGATCGTGATTTTCTGGGGCAGGTTCAGGAAAGTATCAACCGCCTTCTGCCAACCTTGGAACGGAAGGGTATCATTGCAGCGTCGCTTAATAAGCGCGGAGCTTTGATTGCTGTACCCGATCTGGAGTCTGCTTGCGAACTGGTGAATCGCATTGCGCCAGAACATCTTGAGCTATCGGTTGAGAACCCTGAAACTTTGTTGCCAAAGATACGTCATGCCGGAGCCATTTTTATGGGTCGATATACGGCGGAAGCCCTGGGTGATTACTGTGCCGGGCCGAACCATGTGCTGCCAACCTCCGGAACCGCACGATTCTCTTCGCCCCTGGGAGTGTATGATTTCCAGAAGCGTTCATCGGTGATTCACTTTTCTGAACAAGGTGCTTCAGAGATGGGAAAAGTGGCATCAGTGCTGGCCAGGGGGGAATCATTAACAGCTCATGCCCGTTCGGCTGAGTATCGTATTAAATAATTATTTTTTGCAGATAATGAGAAGCCAACCGTGGTTGGCTTTTGGGGGATCAGAAGAGGATTGTAGAACTATTTTTTCTTTTTTCCACTTTTTGTTTTCTTTGGTGATAAGTATTCCACAAGTTGCTCATCAACCAGATCTTTATGAATAAGGTCCAGTCCTTCTGTAATAGTAGTGATTTCGAAAGCGGTTTTTTGTGTGATCGAAGAATATAAGGCTGATATTGTCCTAAAATTTGTTGCGTAACTATGTAGTCTTGTTATTGCTTTCTGTGGTTTTTTTTGATCCTGAAGTCCAGAAAAAGGGTCTTTGCAGTTTTGGTATTTTTTGCAGATTTTGTCGATAAAAGTATTGATTATTCGTAGTTTTACATTGACATCTACACTATATGGGTTTGATTGGACAGGATTCAGATATCTTTTTTCAAAAAATATTCTCAATAGCCTGGTTGAGGTTGTGAAATGCTCTGAGTCGTTGAAATCAATTGTAATATTTTCAAATAAAAGTTCGATGATTTTGTTTATTAACTCTTTATTCCTAAAGAAGATAAAGATCTTGGTTGTTCCGTTCTGGTTTTTTTCTTGCCTGATGAATAGAGCGTCTATTGTAATCTGTACGATTGCATCAAGAAGAGAGGGCTCGCCTGTATTTAAAATAAGCAATGCCAGTGAATGTACAGCACTCCATATTTCATAGTCAATTCTTACGAGTTCTAGAGAGTCTGGTGATAAATCGCAGTCTTTTATTTTTTTATTGTAATCATAAAATTGACGGCAGTAGTTTATTAAGGTTGTGATGGTGTGAGTAAGTTTTTTGATGGTTTGTTGTTTTTCTTCTTCTTTCTTTAATTGTTGATAAAAGGCATTAATTGCACTGCATTTTACATTTATGTCTTTGGTATGGCTGTATCTATGATACAGGTTCGTGAGTTTTTCTGTTGCCAGATTTAGTGCTTTATGTGTTTTTGATTCAAAGTTGCCTTCGGGTATGAGGAATAAAATTCTATTTGGTTTTTCATTTTTATGGGTGTTGCCCAGTGTTTTAAATAAACTGCTGAAAAATTCATGATGATCCCAGCCCAGTATTGTCTCGTTGTCATCTAAAAACAAGAGTGTTTTCTCTTTTGCTTTCTCGGGCTCCCCTGTTAACTCCTTGAATTTTCTTCTAACCGTTTTTCTGTAATCAAGATCCGTCTTTTCCCTCTGAGAAAGTTGTTTGAATATACTGTTAAGTGAATGGTCAAGAGGGGTGTCCGGGGATGATTGTTTTTGATCTGAATTATAAGTTAAGGGCGTAATGAGTCTGTTTGTTTTAAACAGGATGTCGCTTCGTGACCGTTGATCAACACAAAAAGGAACGCTGGCAGTCGCGGCTTTATCGGATTTTCGATGAGGTTTGGTGGGTATTTCCTGAGGCGACTGGTCATATGCATTTTCAACATAGTGCAGTATCCCATCAATCATCTCCATCCCTCCTGGCGTTGGTCTGGCTAAGACGCTGCCGGTTCTTATTCTGGCTGGTAGTGAGTTAGATTTCTGGAAATGGCCATTTATTGCTGAACCATAGACTTCCTCAATCCTGGAGTCTTGAGATGTGACGTTGATTCGGGTGTTGTTTTTATTCAGAGCTATCTTACCCGTCAGTAAATCACAGGCTTTGGTTTCTTCGAGTTGTTCTTTTGTTAGTTGATTCGAACTTATAAAGAAGGAGTCACCCCTGCCTTCTCTTGAGGTGTCAGGCTGCTTGATTTTGCTGGTCTGCTCATACTGACGGTCTTTGCTGTTGGTTATAATTATGTTGATGCCGTTCACCAGCGCAATGATTCCATCCCCCAGAGGACAGTTTTGCAAATAATAACGGATACCATCTTTTTTATTCGGAGGGTAAATGGCTATTTGTATGCGGACATCTTGCACTATATTAACATCATGAAAGTTGAGTGAAGGGCGTTTATCCGTGTGCGGGATATTTGCTGGTCCGGTGGGCATTTGCTGGTCAGTCGGCGTGTTGGTCTGTGTTGGTATATCCATGAATATTGATATCTCATCCGAAATTGTTGTGCACTGAATTAGCTGGCGTATTTAATGTTTTGTCAGGTTTTCGATGAAAAATTCTCTGACTTTTTTTACAACGCTGTTGTCACGAGCATCTTTTATGAGGATCAATTAAGAAGTTCGCCATAAGTAGGTGGTAGTTTGCAATCGAATTTTTAGACCACTCGTTCAGTAATAAGTTCTAACTTCTTTTAACCAGGCACCAGCAGTCGATGGCCTCCCGGGAATTTCCCTGCTGAAATAATCAAAAACACACAATCATCCACTTTTCAAGAAGTAGGAAATATGCTTCTACACCTTGGTATCATTGTCGATGGTCAGTTTATCAAGAAATACCGAACATTCGACCGGTCAGTTTATATGAAAGCAATCTTCCACCTAATAGAATCAGATGTGCAAAGACCACCGAAACCTTTATAAAGGTCGGTTAAATCCTTACCAGGATGTTGGGTAGGTAATATTTTTATTAAATTGTTTATTTATTATTATTTTGAATAATCTGAATTCAAATATTTAAAATGTATATTGGGCCTCTCCTGTATCTGCCCAGTTATCGTCAGGATGGGGGGGCAGTACAGGAATATTTCGATAATCCGAATTTGTAGCTATTTGATATACATGCAGTTTAAAGATCAGTGGCGTGTTTTTTTGCCATTACCAAAGCACCCTGCATGGCATCACCCTGAGGCAGGGTAGCAATACCGGCAACGTCTTCAGGCAACCATGGCATCACAAATTTACTGAGTCCGCCTACCAGTGCGCACTGGTTTGCTCCGCGCTGGTGAAGTACACGAATCATCATGGCTGCGCCTTCAGCGGATTCCTGAATCAGCTGTTCAGCTAGTGGGTCGTTTGTACCAATATATTCAACGATCAGCGGTCCATAAGCGCCGTAATCTCTGGGCAAGGCAATGTCCTGCCAGGCAACGGCATTTTCCGGGTTGTTCTCAAAGGTTGCCATGATGGCTCTGCTCAACGGTGTTTCCGGCTTCATGCCTTCATGGGCCAGCAGTGAGTAACGAATGGCGGCTAATCCCAGGCTGGCACCACTGCCATGGTCAGAGATCGGGAATCCCCAGCCACCCAGTGTTTTCATCTCGCCATTAATCAGACTGGCGCCACAGGAGCCGGTACCCAGAATCAGAATGGCGCCATCGTTGCCATTAAAGGCACCCATACAGGCGGCGTAGGCGTCAGTTTCCAGGAAGATGCTGGCAAATGGCAAGCCCCAGCCCAGTACCAGGTCCCGTTCTTTCTGCTGGTTGACTCCGGCCAGTCCCAGTCCGGCATATATCCGTCCAAGGTCGCTTTCTTCAAGGCTTGCCTTACTCATCGCTGCACGGGTTGCCTGCATAATGGCATTACAGGCTGAATCGAGGCCTGTGCGAGGGTTAGCACTGCCTGCGAAACCTTCACCCAGAATATTGCCGTCAAGATCAGTAATACGGGCGCGGCATGAAGTTCCGCCACCGTCTACACCCAGAAGTAGTGGTTGTCTGTTGTCTGTTTCTTTTAATGGTGTGGATGCCATGTTCGTTTAATCCTGCAGACAGCTGTAATCGGAGATAGTTACACCCATACCACTTAGACTTTCAAGCAGTGATGGATCGGTCAGAATCGCCAGCTCACGGGTTCTGGCTGTAGAGTAGCGACTGGCTTCCAGCAGTGGTTCATCAATCAGGGCGGGATGTGCCATGAGTTCCAGTACCTGAACTCTGCCCAGGTATTGGCGAACAATTTCCAGAAGGTGTTCGCAGGTCAGGTGGTCACCATAAAACTTGTCTGAAAACCCAAGGCTTTTGCCTTTATATTGGGTCATTTCATTTTCCGGGCGAAGTGGAACCTTGTACTCTTCGGCCAGTTTTCTGGCAATAGGGGCTACCAATGCGTGGCGGTGGCAGTGGTGGTGACCGTCTATATGGCTGAGTGATACGCCCAGGTTCAGGAAATGT
>NZ_JAVRMB020000174.1:0-15515 GCF_031844845.1 Endozoicomonas sp. | reverse complement strand
GGACTGTGAATGGCAGGACAAGTGAATAAGTAATTTATTTAAATGTTAGGAGGACAGCCAAGACCTACACCGTGTATCTTTCGTCGGCAGCGTCAGATGTGTATAAGAGACAGACTTAGGGCAGGGTCCGAATCATCGCTGTCAGCCCTGGAGAGCAGCACGCTGCCATCTAACTGAATGGTATAGCGAATCTTCTCCCGCTTACCCAGGCCCAGAGCTTTGCGAACCGTGTCTGGAACTGTGGTTTGGTACCGGTCTGTTAACGTCGATTCAGCAACTAATAGTGAGTTTTTCATAATAGCTTCCATAATATAAGCCACATGTTCTCAATCAATGGTAATGCAACTGCATTACCTCGTCAAATTATGACATCTCAAGAACTATTGCAGTCCACTGGTATCCTGGAATTTTTAGTCTATCTAACCCGTTTCAGACCCTAAGGATTCGTCCTGAAATAATTCCGACATTTCGAACTCGGTTTCCGTTCATCCTGAGCGGAGTCGAAGGGTGGTGCCACCGGACTTAGACAAGCTCAGCCCGATGGAGTTTGGAGTCTCAGGATATAGGGAAGTTATTCCGGGACAATTCTTTATTGGAAAAATCGGCTGATGTTTTTTACGATCACGTACATCTTGCCCCGACCAACTTAACCTCCTTAAAAGCGGGGACGTTCCGGAACGGAAGTCATTCAAGTACGCCGTTAAAATGCTAACGTCTTAATCCCCTTAAAAGCGGGGACGTTCCGGAACAAGCCGCAGCCCTGCAAAGCAAAATTGATGCGGTCTTAATCCCCTTAAAAGCGGGGACGTTCCGGAACCCTCGGCATCTTACAGTGCTTGGAATCCTGAATGTCTTAATCCCCTTAAAAGCGGGGACGTTCCGGAACAAGAAATCAGCAGGTTCAACCGCAGATACGACGGTCTTAATCCCCTTAAAAGCGGGGACGTTCCGGAACTCTGGTCGTTGATGGGTATGCCGGTGAATATTCGTCTTAATCCCCTTAAAAGCGGGGACGTTCCGGAACATTAAGGAGATCGAAACCCTTCTACCTCATAAGGTCTTAATCCCCTTAAAAGCGGGGACGTTCCGGAACCATTACTGACCTTCAACGAAATACCGCAGTACGTCTTAATCCCCTTAAAAGCGGGGACGTTCCGGAACAACCGCTGGCCAGACTAACAGTTTCGAGGCATGTCTTAATCCCCTTAAAAGCGGGGACGTTCCGGAACTGGCAAACACACCCTGAGCCTGCAAACCTCGATGGTCTTAATCCCCTTAAAAGCGGGGACGTTCCGGAACTCCAAAACCAAAATAATAATTTATTTTCAATAGGTTACAAAGCCCCTTAGTCAGAGTGGTTATTTTAGCCGTTTTTTTCATTGTTAAAGAGCTCTACTCGTGTTCGAAATAGCCACTATCGAAGCCTGCCAATAGGGGCTCAAAATCCGTGTTGAACCCACGCTAACCTGAATCAATCCTCAGTTTTCAATACGCCGGTTTCCATCCAGCCAAGCAATACCTCTCGTAATTTTTTTAGCCCCTGATACTGAAGCACATCTATATCGTAACTTCTGGCCCGGGAGCTGACTTTGACTTTCTGGCCATTTTTCCGTTCGTGATCCAGAGGTGCAGCACTGACCAGCAACCGTTCACAGAACAACCCTCCCGCATGGTTGGCCAAACTATCCAGTTTGTAGATAACCTCAGAGTCCCGTTGCTCTTTCTGAATCTGGCCCGTTTTGCATTCCACCAGCAGTAAGCGGTTATTATGCACAATGACCAGATCCAGCTCATTGCGAACATCATCCTTTCGTTGCTGTTCAGCAGTGATATCCTGCCCTGCAGCCAGACACTCTGCCCCCGCGTCCCGCGCGATGTGCCAGACGTACTCTTCCAGCCAGCGGCCACCCATATACCGGGCTGACTCTGCCGAGGTGAACTGAATTTTTTTCTCATCTCCAGCAGTCCAGGACAGAATGCCCTCTTCACTTAAACGCTTGAGCAATTCATGATCACGACGACTCACATAACTCAGTTCCTGGTAATCCCTGGAGGATTTCAAGCCACCATTAGCGTCCAGCACGTCCCGATGGATAAGACCATTAATCTGCGGCAAAAAGCCTGAACCGTCACTTTTGACCACACGATCAATATTATCAGCAAGCCACTTGGTCAATGGCTTACGGTGCAGGGCATTGGAGCACCAGTCTTCATCTTCACTGTCTGCTTTACGGGCTATATAACCCTGGGAGGCCAGATACGATGCAATCGTAAATATGGAGGACACCAATTCCGGCTGTCGGTTTTTGGGTTCAATCACTTCCAGTGTGTCATTTTCAGTGTCGGTATAGATGATTTCTATATTGTCATCCCTGAACACGTCGACAAACGCCAGAGTCATCAATTTGTTGCCGCCAGTAGCGTTCAGGATCAGTCTGTGGTCCGGCAGGCTATTCTCCAGATCACCCCGTAAATTAAGCGCATACTCACTGAGTGAATTAATGCCACTATCGGGTAGATCTTCATAAGTTTCTATCTGCTCACTGCTATAACCACCAAAGTTCACCAGCCAATGTTTCAGCGCCCTGGCCTGACGGATCATTTTAGCCGATTGAACAATCACCACCTGGTCCGGTTTGCGGATCATGACAGGCAAAATATTGGCGGCACTCTGAGCCGTGGCAATACAAACCATGACGGTTTGCTGAGGTGTGTTTTTCATAATTGTTATCCGTTATGTAGTCCATTGCAGCCAGATGTCAGCCGGTACTGACCAAACCCAAAAGCACTGTTTTTACCCAGGTGCAGATATTGACCCAGCATCAGCCAGGGCTGCAATTCCGGGCAGACACCGGTTAAATGAATGTCACCGAGCACGCCGGTCAGCCGCATGGCCTGTTGCTGTCGACTGGAATAACGGTTCAAGCCAATTTTCCGGAGCTTGCCGGATAGCACTACCGGCTCAAACCATGTTCTGAACTGCCACCAGTCCGGCACCGCCTGATGCAGGTAGAGGTGGTTGGCCTGCTGGATTCGTCGGAGCAATGCTTTGGCAAAGGCCTCTGTGGTTAGCCTGCCCTGCCCCAGTAATTGTCCGGACTCCATCAGGCGCAACGGTGTTTGCAGATGGAGTGTCAAGTCACCCGACGGTTCCGGGAATGGCAATTCCAGTCCGGGCTGATGGGCAAGAAAACGTCCCTCGGTGCTGCTATAAACCGGCAGCCATTCTTTATTGACAGAGAATCCTTCAGGCTGTTCCAGCGCCACCGATGCCAACCGGCCGGTGATTCGGTTACGACCTATACCCCGGACAAAAGCCTGCCGCCAGATTTCCGTAATCAGGGTTAAATAATCCAGTGCCGGGCCCAGTAAGGTCTGGGTGAATTCCAGGTAATCGTCAGCCATTACCTGATGAGCTTCGGTGAATTGAAAAATCAATGGCGGCGGCGCATCCGGGAAACGCTCCCCCGGTTGTATAGCCGGTTCAAACAATACGCGATAAGCACAGGTTTCAGGGCAGGGCTGATCCCCATGCCCCGGGCAAACCTGATGCTTGAGCGCACTGCCAAATACGCTGCGCAATAGTGAACCGGAAAACGCTGGCAGTGTCAGATCGGTATCCATACGCACCCGGAACCGGTAACGGGCCAGGGGCCAGCGATTCATTTTCTGTTCTCCAGTAATGCACGGATTTTTTGCATCAGCTCTTTGCCCTTACCTTTTTTATTGGGTTTGGGACCGTGGTGGTTGAGAATATCCCTGGCCAACGCCTCAAGGGTTTCAAGATCCTCTTTTGACCATTGCTGTTCGTTCGCACTTTTGAGCAGTTCATTCAGGCCTTTTTTGCAGGTTCCCCCGGCCTCAACGGTCTGGTTGTTTTGGTCCGAATCTAGCTGCTGCCGGAGTTGATGCAGCATTAATTGAGCTGGCGACATGCTAGCTTCAATGATTTTCTGTTTTTTCTCTTCCAGCCTGTTCTGAATAGCCTGAAACATATCCCGTTCCAGCTGTTTTTCTTCTTTTCCCCGGGTCATGGAGCCATAACCCACCGATGTCTTTGCACCAGCGCCGAGCCACTCAAGCGCATTGCCCAGCTCCTCCATCACCAGATCCATCTGACCGGCCATTTCCTGAGTTCGTGGTGAAACAGCAAACAGAAACGCAGCGTCTTTGGTCACCAGAAACGGAACAGGCACCGGGTTATGCCAGTCGGCAGGTACGGTTTCGGGTTGGTTGGCCGGATTATTCTGTCCTCCCTTTTCATACCATTTGCCCATATGGGGCGTCATGATATCAGCAGCCACGGTGGGTGATTTGACGGGAATCGCATCATGGAAGATGAAACCGCCCGCCTGGTTTTCCTTGTCCCGGGGTTCCGGTTTTTTAGCAGCGCTGCCAAACCACTGGTGCAATATTTCTCTGCTGACCTCATTCTGCTCCAGCCAGCTTCTCAGCAACCCTTTAATGGATGAACCCTGAAGATAGGGAGTACCAAGAACGGGGTGCCAGAGAAAACCGTTTTCCACCGGATGCTCATTGCCCATGCCGGTGACAAAGTGCCAGTCCAGGCTGAAGATCTGAAACTGCCCGTCCAGATTATTAACCAGCTTGATTTGTCGTTCGGCAAAGCGGTTTAACTGACCATTGTTACCTGCCTCTCCCCTGACATCCTCAATGGCTGACTTTTTGTCGCTCTCTTCGACCTTGCCAGGCAAGTTGCTATAAGTGAAAAAACGCTCAAACCAGAGCCCTTTGTGAAAATTGGCAACCGGCTTTTTGCAGGCGGCATCTTTATACAGTGGCTGAGGCATCAGTCATCTCCCCGGATTTCAGCACGGGCAAACTGTTTAACCCAGACCATCAGTGCCTGCACTTCCGCCTGAGCCTGACGGTAAACCTGCATATCGGAGAACATAATGCCTTCGAGGACATCCTGATTGGGAAAGTAGCCTCCTTCACTCCCGAGCCACTCGCTCACCAGGTTATACAGGTGTTCCCACGCTCTGCCTTCAACCGATGTACCGATTTTACTTTTGGCACAGGCCAGCGCCTGACCAAGGCCATTCATCTGCACCTTGGCCGGGAAACTATTGGCATAAGCTTTGAAACGCTCCGGCATTTTGTCCTTGGGAGCTGCGCTTTTGATCACCTCCCTGACTTTCCGATAGCTGAATGCGGCCCTCTGTTGTTGCATGGTTTGAGGAATGCTCTTGTCAGCAGCTTCAGTCTGATTATTCTTCCGACGCAGTGCGACCTTAAAATCCATATCAAACGCCCTCCCCTACCGGATGAATATGAAACCAGCCCATACCCGTGGTTTCATTACCACCTACCTGTAGATAGGGTTTAGCCAGTAAGTGATCGCTCACTACCGCCATCACATTTTCTGCCGTCATGTCGCCATTACGCCCCCGCTGGGCCATCAGGCTTATATACATCACGGTATCTGGCGACAGGGACTCTTCATGCCAGAGCGCACCATTCATTACCCTTTTGGTGTTTGATTCAATAGCAATATGAGCATGAACCGCAATAGCAGCCTGACAAAGGTGGGTAAAACTGTCATCACTGATAATGGCCAGTTTATCCTGAAGTTCGGTACGGTAATCTTCACCCAGCATCTTTGTTAATTGCTGCATTACTGTTTCCGGAACCGGTCCGGCGGAGGCAAAGGCGTACTCTTCCAGATAAAGCCGGTCGCCCTCCTTGTGATCGGGACGAAGCACTTCATTGGCGTTGAGTTTATCCACGGCCAGTGAATCCGACTCATATCCAAGCCGCTGCAAATCACGCTCCAGACGTTTTAATATCGCAGGGCAGCAGACCCAGCGATAGTGACCGGTGAGCGAACGAACCGGCAGCAATAGCAGGCGGGCATCACTGACCAGCAGACTGCCGGCAAAATCACTGGCGTTGTCGTCTTTCGGCTCGGGGCCAAACAGGGTTTTGATATCAGCCAGCGCCTGCTGCTTAGCTTTGGCCCGAAGCGCGCCCTTCACGCCGGAACCATAAATACAGGGCCAGCCAGAATGTTTTTCCCGCTGGATGGGCAGATCCACAGCCCCTTCCGATTCACTGGCGCCCGCATGGATACTGGTTTCTGCAACCAGAGTGAATAATGCGTTACAGGTGGTCATAGTTTGCGTCCCGATTATTCGTTAATGTTTATTCGATGATTTTTTATGTAGCCATAAGCCGCAAAGTATTCGCCCATAACCCCATTCCGTCTGATTACCAATGGCCTGACCATGCAATGCCATGGCGTCGAAAACAGACGCCCCGTCCAAGGGTTTAAGGAAGTAGCAACTGCCCGCAGGGACATAGCTTTTCATGGCTGTTGGTCTGCCATTTTTCAGATCCCATCCGCCACGGCGCACCGGTTTACCCGCCATCACACAATGCAACTCAGCCTCTATGCCATGGAGCTGGCCTCGCCAAACCGTCTGCTGATCGTCTGTCAGGGCAGGCTTGAACCCGGGCAGAGGTGATTCACGCACCGGACCAAAATCGCCATCGGACAGCAGCATCACCATAAAGCCCTGTTCATTACCCGCAGGTTTCGGGCAGTCCGGTAACTCCGGAGACTCTATGGACTCCATCGCCAGAGCGGCCATACGGCCTTCTGCACCAAAGCGAATAACGGGAGACGCCTGAAAATCAGACTGTAACCGCCTGGCCACCAATTCAGGCAGCCCGGTTAGCGTAATGCTGATGCCGGTATTTTCTGCCATCCGCAGATGACTTGTCTGGTATAACATGCCGTCTTCAACGGTGGCCCGGGTCTGATTGATGGCAATACCCAGACGGGGTTCAAGGGTAAAAATATCCTTATGGAGCACCACTTGAGGAGGTTGCTTGCCACTGGTATCTGGCGGTGTTTCTCCCCTGAGCACCTGCTCAAGCCATTGCCTACCGATATACTGATTTTCAGGGACCTTGCTACCACTCATATCCTGACCGTTGCTGATCATTTCCGGCAAAGCAACCTTACCCAAATCGCAGTGTTCCACTGAACCGGGCTGTAGCCGGGCATATCGATATAAACGACCGCCTTCGTTTTTTTCCATCAGCACCGACGGCCATGGGAACAGTGTCTCCCCTTGATCGCCAAAGCCAATCTGAACCGGGCCAAAGCGCAGTGTTCCAGAGCTGTCACTGTCCCCCATCAGGGCATTAATGCTGATATCCTCGAAAAACGCAGTCCCCTGGCGGAAAGCCTGCCAATCGACATTCAGGCATTCACCCAAACGGGTACGGATTGCTCCCACCAGGGTTTTTACCGGCGGGGGAAACAGACTTTCCAGCCGGTCAGCACCGGCAGCACCATGAGGGCGTGACTCGCGGAAATACCAGCTGTCCACCGGGGTCAGCGTCAATCGCCAGCTGTTATTTTGATCGCTCATAATCGCTGTCCTTCTTTATCCTGCCCCTTGGTGACCAGGAAACGGATAAGCTTCAGGGCATCCGGGCTATAACCGGGCTTCTTTTCAAAGGTTGCCACACCATCCTTTAACACCATGCGTTGCCACTGCTGGCAAACCGCCACCAGCCGGTCACACAATTCCACGGTGCTGTCAGCACGTTTGTTATCCAATCCGCTGTGACGCCATGCCGATTTCAACAGGGAGGTAATAATTTCCGGCTCAAGGACTTGCTCTTCTTTATCCAGTTGCAGCTCCCGAAACAGTTCGGTGGCCTTTTGGAAAAAGCCCCAGGCAAAGTGCTCAGTCTCTTCCTGCAAAGCATCGCAGATATCGTCCGCCAGCTGGTCAATCGCAAGCTTGTCTGAGCCATTCTCGGACAGTGCTTTTTCCCAGGGGCAGCTCCACTGCAGATGTAAACCACCAGGCTTCCAGACCCGGATAGCCAGCGCATCACGGCCGGTTTGATCCTTGCCGATGTTATCCAGCAGATCGTGGGCATCAGACAACCCTTTCATCAGGGGGGATTTAATGTGGCAATACTCAATGGCTCCGGACAGAGTACTGGTGATCTTTTTACCATTGACTGCAGCCTGCTGTTCGAAACACTGCTGGTAGTGGTTGCGCAATGCCAATGCACAGTTCATGGCGTCTTCCAGAGGAAGCAAAGCCAGTACATCATCGCCACCGGCATAGACCAGAAACCCGCTGTGTTGTCGTACGACAGTCGGCACTTTATCGGTGAACTGGTTCAGGGCTTTACTGATAGGTTTCTGCTTGTCCGGGTCGCTCATCTGGCTGCCAAGGGAGTCGCCATCCATGAGCAGAACCGCATAATATGGCGATGGTCTAGTGTTGGTTATCTTCTGGATGTCTCGCAGATTGTCTTGAAGTTCGGTGTCATCGGGCTCTTCCCTGTTTACAATAAAATCAAACAGATATTGACCATCCAGCAACTGCCACTCTTTGGCATCCCGATAATACGGATTACCCTTCAGGGCTTCTTCTACACACAAGGGAATTTCCGCTCGATAGCCTCTTCCATTCCGCTCGGCCAGTTTTTCCTGAAAATCCCACAGGGCATCTGCCTGATGATCGTTACCGGTGTTGCGAATGCTATCCGCCAACCAGTGCGCCGCTGCCAGATAGCTCACGGAAGGTACATTAACGGGTACTTTCCAGCCCTTCAGCATCCAGCCTCCGGGCATCGGTGCCGACAGTTTCGCAAAGACATGAGAGAAACGTCGTTTAACAAAGGCAATGGCGCACAGTTCTTCCTTTGGCTTTAAATCGGTACTGCCAACCCGTTCACGCAACGCCTGCCAGAAAGGCCGTTCGCCCTGGCCTGAACGTCCGGGGCACTCGACTCCGGAAAGCTCCTGCCAGCCATCCATCATCATGCATTTAACACCCGCCTCTTCCGGCGGATGGTAATTCCGCCAGTTTTTCCGACGATCCAGCAGGTTACTGGCTTCTGGCTTATCGGTGAGGTACCAGCTGATTTCCCAGAACTGACTGATCTGCCGATCCCAGATTTTACGGGTTTCGGTTAAATCGGAGGTAATGCCCAGAATATCCTTTTCCCAAATCTGCTCGGCCAGCGCCCGCCATGCTGCCTGAATAGTCTCAACGACCCGCTGTGGATCAAAGTCCTCAGGGACTTCTGCACTCATGACCTTGAAACGATTGGGTATTGCTCCCTGCTCAGGGGGATGGCCTTTTCCGTTGCCTTCCAACCAGCCAAGATAATCCTTGGCAGGAATAGGGAACTGAATGTTACCGCCCTGTTTTTGCACCGCAATCATGGCCGTTCCGGAAAGCCAGGAGAGCAGGAAGGAGCCAGCCCAGAAATCACGGGTACGACGAGCCTGGGCAACAAAGCCCTGAACCGGGCCAAGGGTGAAATGGAAGTATTTATTGGCCATGAATGGTTTCCCTCTCCCTGAACTGATTCATAAACTGATGAAGCACTGACCAGTTAACATTGGCAGGTAATTGGATGGTCTTTGAAGCTCTGCCTGAGGACACATTCACCGTCTCTTTGTCATGGAGAAAGTCAGATCGCAGCAGTGACTGAACCAATAGACAGGTACCATTTTCAAATTGATGAACATGAGCCAACAGAGGTGTTGCACGACGACCGGACGATGCATTGACATCCACTTTTTCCCCGGCCTTGCTGAGAAAATAGTTATGAGGCAAACCAAAAACAGCTCTTCTGGGCAACACCTCCACCTGCTTGCCATTAGCCACTGAATAGGCCCAATCATGGTCATCCTCGAAATTTGGTTTTTCTGTTTGCCAGGTTCGATAACCATGTAGCGTTCCGTCATATTCACACAGTAAATCCATAGCGCTCTTTTTCCCGGCAGATATATCAATTCTGCTTTGGGATGAAAAAGCGGAGTACGGCGGCTCAGCTGTTACCCGATGAGCCCCAGCCAGTAAACGATTAATCGCTGCAATAAATTCCTCTTTATCTCTGGGTGCCGCATGCATACCGCCCGATAGTTCCTGTATGGACAAACTGCCTAATCCTTTACGAGAACGAGCGCCTAAACCACCGAGCAATCCGAGACAAAGCAATGCCTGTTCCAGTTGTTCCAACTGATTTTCACTGATGCCTTTGCCCTGATAGCAGGTGACAATAAAATCAGTGCCAGACTCCAGATAACCCTCAGGTTTATTTTTACTGGTCAGCCCCTGGCCCAATAGATAGTTAATGCCCCGAATAACTGTTTTTCCTTTACGGCTGGTATCGCCACTGATTCTCAATCGAAACGCTGCCTGACAACCTTTTTTGTCTTCCCCACCAGCCCCATGACCAAACAGCAAACCTTCTTCCCTGTGCAAACATTCCAGTGCCTTATTTTTATCCTGCTGACACGCCTGATAGATCCGCCCCCAGTTCAAAGCCCGCCACCAGAAACGCAGCACCCCTTTAAACGAAGGCAGTCGTATTTTATCTGCACAGGCATTACTGTCTGCACCCCCAAGGAACATCGGGGTGGTTACGTGATAGTGCGCCACCAGCGGTGTTCGCCTACCGGTTAGCGAGGTGATCGTCATCGTTTTTCTGTCCTTGGGGAGACTTGATTATTGGTATTACCGATAGCGTCTTTGTCATCGGACTGATGGGCCTTCCAAACCATTAATGCTAATGAAATTCCTATCTGATTTAATTGATGCTTCTCATGAGAGTAGAGTTATCTGACCCGCCTCCAGGTTCAGGGCGTGATATCCGCCCCTGTCATCCTTTGCCTGCGGCAAATAACACCCTGCCAGAGCCTTACCCAGTTCTTTCCGGAACAGTGTGAGCAATGCATTACGCCGCTGGCTGTAAAAACTGTCCTTCATGGCGCTGCTGCTACCATCCTTATTTTCAAGACTGTTGAGGGTGCGGTCTTGCACCTCTGCATCGTTTAGCCTGTTTTTTAACTCCGACCAGTCAGCGGTGTAGGACACGCCTTTTATTTCACACAAGGCGGTCAAAAAATACTTGCTGATGGCGAACTGTCCGGGCCCTTTACGGGGCACTTCAAACCCCGCCTCTTCACCAGACTCCAACAGGTTACGGACAAACATCAGCAAGAAGGCAAACTCAAGTTCTCTTTCGGCGAGGTCAAAGCGAATGCCTGACAGTTTTATTGCCCGATTCGGGATATCCAGCACCAGATGCTTTGGCTCATCCACTTTACCCATGCGCTTCACGGTTTCACTGAATCCGGTAGTGCCTTCGAGAAAGCGGGTTGGCAGGTCTTCACGCAAACGAACAAAAGGAATGTGCGCCAATGTTACCTGAGCCAAAGCCGCATCCAATGGTTCACCGCGATGACTGGTAATCATCTGAGAGGCAGGCGTTGGGTAATAAAACTCAGGGCAGCCTTCATAACCATCAGAGATCAAAACATGGGACAATTGATCCTGTCGACGACCGTAGAGAGACAGGGCGTACCCGGTGTAATAACTCATGGTTTTTCGTCCACCGGCCAGAGACACGTGCAGGGTAGCGTCCGGGTCTGAAGTCAGGCTGGCAATGAGTGCAGTAATCGTATCTGCGGCGGCTTCATTATCCTTCGGCGTTTTTATATCGCTTAATTCACATCCCTGTGAATCACTGATGGTATGAATATGATCGGCCTGAAAAGCCCCGGAGGAAAAACCATAATCACGACAGAACCGGTAAAAGTAGCCAGTCCCCTCATTCAGCAATGCCCCGACGGCTTTATCCCGGCCCACAGCCGTAGTCACCAGATGAATCTCGTCTGGAATAAAAGGTTTCTCCTGATGCACAAGTGCAAAAAGCGTCTCTGTTAACACCTGGGGTGACATGCCAGAGGCTACCAGCAAGATCTGTTTGCCATTATTTCTGTACTTCAACAGTTACCTCCTCAGAGAGATGATTCTGCAGCTATCGGCCCATCAGGTGACCTGACAGGTCTGCCCGTTAACGAACAATCTGAACACTAATAATGTAAAACAAAAACTGACCTGTCAGGCGGGTGGCAAGCTTGTGTTACTCATCCGCTAGCAATATATCCCTATCATGTACTTATGTTCTATATAACGGTTAAGCACCATGACGGTCTTTTTCATTACCCGCCATCCCGGAGCCTTAGATTGGCTGAACAGACAAGAGTTCCCCGTGGATATCATCCTGAGCCATCTGGATCTTTCAGTTATCAAACATGGAGACGTGGTTATTGGCCTTTTACCCGTTCACCTGGCAGCAGCGGTATGCAGCTCAGGCGCTGATTACTGGCATATTTCTATGGAGCTGCCCTATGAAGCCAGGGGGAAAGAGTTGACTGCGGATGAAATGGATACCTATGATGCCAGGCTGGAGCGGTTTATAATTACCCTCGGGAGCCAGTAAATAAGTCTATGTGCAACTCATAATCATTCCTGTTTTCTGGCTTGATTTTATTCTTATCAACAGTACATGCCGTTGGCTATAACGGGCTTCTACTTCTGCCAGCAAGGGCTTCAGTACATCCCACCCTCGTTCATTGATTGCTGCACCCACTTCACAGCTCCGCCGGTAGTACTGCTGAAGTAGCTGGGTACTGTGGTTCTCTGCAAAGGGGCTGCATAGAGTCGTATATTTATCAGAGCGGCATCAAATACCTTATTAAGAACTCAAATTATCAAGCGTTCAGAACGTCATCCAGCCTCTCTTTAAACCTGTTCAGGCTGGGCATATCAATAATTCGCTCAATATCAATTTTGCGATTTTGTATCCTCTCAACCAGTCGTTCGCGGGTGGCGCCCTCTCCCAAAGCCTGGTCCAGCTGGTCTTTGAGGGGATTCTGACTCCTGTCGTTGCCAGATTCATCCTCCAGACGTTCACAGTACTGGTAGTTGTTGGCGACGGCGCACAATAGCCAGACTTCAGATTTGGGCCTGGGAATCATAGGCACGCCTGTATCTGCACCTTCTCTGGAAAATCCGTCTACCATGGATTGATATTTGGCTCTCCACTCACCGCGCCCTGCTGATTGGGTGCCATCCCCGTCCCGAAACAGAACAACAATTACCTTGTCATTACTGAACTCAGGCCGTTCTCTGGCAATTTGAGCCATAGCCCTGGCGTTGTTGTAGTAGTAACGAGTCTCGTATTCATGATTTTTCTTGCCCCGCAGTCCCATGGATTTTCTGGAAGTGCTTGCTTTGGCTCTTGCCACCAGTTGCGGTTTGGGGATAAAACCACATAACCCATTCTCGATATGAGAAAGGTACGCCTTACGCTCTACCCACTGGTCCACAAACCATGCCATGGGGCCAGGCAGAAAGTCAGTGCCTTCACAAACCTCAGCAGTTGCCGTGCTTTGCCCCATATCTGTCGGGCCTTCACCACTGAACAGCAGGTACATCGGTTACTCCTGTGTCAGTGCGGCAATTTCATCACCAAGCCGGGTGAGATCCGTATCAATAAAGACTTCTCCCGGTCCCATCACCGTCAGCTTCTCTTTAATAGAAGGGATGCTAAAGAAGGGGATTGATCGGGTATAACCATCGTCTGTTTTATACAGATACTGAACACTTTCAACAGCGACATCATCTTCCATAAAGTTCAGGATCATCGGGCTATGGGTTGTGACCAAAACCTGTTGTTCTGCCTCTACCAATGTATCAATCAGAAACTCTATCAGCTCAGGGTTGATACCATTTTCAACTTCGTCAAATGCCATAACGCTATGATCAGTCATCAACTGAGCCAGTATGGCCATAATTCGCAGCAGACCATCATTGACGTGTTGAGCTTCTGTCGATAATTGCTGGTTTGAAAACTCTTCAGCAATGTTCAACTCTTTCCAGCCTGAACGCAAAGCCCTGGTGTCTACACCTTTTAACTTTGGATACGCTTTGATTAACAAAGTCTCAAGCTTTTTCTTATGCTCTTCAGGCATTTCATGAATAAAGGCCGACAATCGCTGACCGCCCAAGCCAAGCTCACCACCACTATTACGTGCTTTTGCTCGCAGAAATTGTGGTGTCAGAAGTTCCAAAGAACGGAACCGCAACAAAAAGGCCTTAAGCTGCTTAACTTCGACAGGTAAGTCCTTCTCTTTTAACTGAGAAACAATCGATCCCTGGTAGTCAAAGGGAATAGGCTGACTGCTCTGCGCATCAAGGGCATATTTCCCGTTCACGACATTCAGCAGGCTTTGTGAAGTATTATCCTGCTCAACAAGATAAACGTCTTCTGACGTACTCTTCAGCTCAGTAGGGTTGAACATCGATTGCCAGAGCAATCTCTTTCCACCCTCCAGCTTGAACCAGACTTCGTAAGTCACCAGCCTTTTTCTGCTTTTTCCCAGCTTGCAGTTTATATCCATGGCTTTCCAGCTTCGTTCTTCCAGCCATTCATCCAGATCACCTTTCATCTGCTGGGCCAGAAAATCCATAAACTGCAATACGGTGGACTTTCCAGCTCCGTTTAGGCCAATAAGGCAATTGAAGCCATGCAGAGAGAGCTGAAAGTTCATCAACGATTTAAAATTACTGACTGAGATATGGCTTATCTGCATTTCGTTTTACGCTCCCATCATGCCTATTTACCAGTCACATCCTTCACATTGGCCAGCAGTGTACCGAACTTGCCGTAGTTCACTTTAACACCATCATCCAGATCCAGAGCGATGCGCTGCTCGGTGAAGTAGCGCAACTGATCGTCGTATTTTCGCAATTCCAGCTGCTGGTTCTGCCACAGTGTCAATTCCTTTTCTATCTTCTTGCGGGCAGGCATTGAGCTGGCACTGGCAATATTATCTTGCAGCTTGATCCGGCTTTCGAATTTACCCAGCAGGGGCTGTACATAATCCATCAGCATGCGGGACAGTTGAAAAAAATACAACGAACGCAACAAGCCTTGCTACACTTGCCCTGTGCGGGTCTTTTGGTCGCAATAATACAATCGTTTCTCTGTTTTCAAAGTAATGATTGTGTTTAGGACTTGCATAAAGGCAGCTTGAGCCTTGGATCATAACAACGAATGTTGCGCTCGTTGCGGTATTAATCAAGAGACCGGCACCATCATTTTCAACTGCTACGTTTATCGGGGTGGGAGGGGTATTTGTTTTTTACTTGCTTCTACCAACTCCTCAAAAGTTGGTAATGAAATGTTCTTTTTAGAGACATCAAGAATATCCACACTCGCTTTGACCTTCTCCGTGTTATAAACATCTTCTGGTATCAGATCTACATGCTCGACATACATTTCTACAATCTGATCTGGTGACATATACATCCATAACTTCTGTTCTTTGAAGGCAGATTTCTGATCAACAGACATGGATAAAAGGTTGGTAGCAGTGGGAGGAACTCGTGGTTTATCTCTGCCAGGAACAGGTTGAGAGTCAGGCTTGCTATTTCTTGGATGCCCCTTTTTTCTTGCTGGGTTTCGTTCCTGGAGCCACTTTTGAAAACTTTTATTAGACGGAGCTTCTGGCGGATTCCTTGACGGCTTACCCCCATCAGAATTCGGTCCATCCTCCTCAGGTTTGTTAGCGCCTCCTTCCCAGTTGGAATAAGGTATCGCTGCTGTCTCTTATACACATCTGACGCTGCCGACGAAAGATACACGGTGTAGAT
>NZ_JAVRMB020000173.1:0-5059 GCF_031844845.1 Endozoicomonas sp. | reverse complement strand
CACATTATTGGGTGGCATCATCTTCTGAATGACGGACTCTTTGAACTCTTCTGAATAGCGGGCCATTGATCACTCACTGACCGCCCCCTGTTTAGATTTCTAATTTCAGGAGAGGTGACAACTATGCTGACACAGGGGGGGCGGGTATTATCCTCAAGAAGACAGGTATTATCCTCAAGAAGACAGGTATTATCCTCAAGAACCAGAGTGATTTTCTTCTCAAGGTTTGTCGTATATTCCAGCAGTTTCCTGACCAAATCGTCTTTTGGATTATCTGGAATATTAAAAGGAAAAGTCATGGGTGAGAAATGTAGACGACTATGCGAAATTTTGCCTCATACCAGTGGTTTTTGAGCACTTACGAAAGTCAATTATCCATATACTTGCCTTTTCACGAAAGTGAGTGTCGAAAAAACACTAGCCCCCTATGAAAAGCGTGGAAGTCCATTCAATACAAATACAGGTACGATAAAGCAATAAGCTATGGTGGCCACGCAAAGCATAGAAGCTGTGAGCACTTGCCTTTTAGTTGCAGTATTAGTAAGTAAGATATAAGCAGTTATGCTAGACATACTAGGTTTAGCACTAATCCTTTGTGATTTTTGGGATATATACTTTATCCTTGTCATGGATGAATTTACCATAATGCCTATTGATCATTTCTATTCCAGTATGTCCCATTTGATCAGCAATCCAAAAAACATTCTCATTATTTTTAATCATTAGACAGGCATAAGAGTGTCTTGTCTGGTATGGATTTCTATACTTTAATCCTGTTCTCTTAATCAAAGGAATCCATATCCTTTTGCGAATCTTAGCACTATCACCCCAAGGCCCTTTATTTAAAGGATCAATAAAGACATAATCACTAGCTCCATACGTTATTTCTTTTTGATTTATTAACGCCTCGTAAGCTTGATCCAGCATAGCAACATTTCTCGACCTCACACCTTTTGTAGCGGTTTTTAACACTTTGTCTTTTCCTTTTACTCGAGCCATATCAATTTTTATAACCCTATTTTCAAAATCCACCTTACTCCATTTTAATCCAATGATTTCACTTGTTCTGAGCCCTGTAAAAAAAGCTGTCTGAAACAAATTTTCATCTTGACCTTCCGCTACTTCCAGAATGATTTCTATCTCATCTATTGAAAAAGGGTTAACCTCAAAGTCCGAGATCATTGAATCCTTCATTAACACGGAATCTATCCCAAGGCCAAGTAATGGATTTTCTGGAATTACCTTTTCATCTACTGCAGGCTGAATAGCCAGTTTCAGGATTGATAAGTAGTTTTTAATAGTTTTACTTTTAATGGTTTTACTTTTTTCTTTAGACCACTTTCGGATCATATTTTTATTTAGCTCTTTAATTAATATATCACCAAATGAAGGAATTAAAATCCCACGTATTGTTTTTGAGTGACTTAGAGATGAGCTATAAGCAACAACACCTTCCAAGCACACCTCTTCATAATCCTCCAATAATTTCTTTACAAGCACATCTTTTTTAACTTCATCTTCAAATAACCCCACCCTATTAGATCCTGGAAAGTGCTTTGAATAAGAAAACACCCCCAAACAAATCTCATGATTAATCTGCCCTAACTTATTTTCCGCAATTTTTATTTCTTTTTTTATCTTTCTTTCAAATTCAGCAATATCTTCCTTATTATTAGACGAAGGCTTATTTCTACGAAGAAATTGTTCTTTGCACCTTACACCCTGAAAGATAAAGGAAAGCCTTATAGTGAAACTTTTTTTATTGTCTTCGAAAATCAACCCCTTAGGCCTTTTGATTTTATTCAGAAATTTCATTACCAATCCTCACTGTATCAAATCCGTATATTTCTATTTGGCAGTTACTATGCCTATGTCCAATTTAAATACAGGCTCAGCTCCAGGTAACTGCTGTTATATTTCCCTAAGGCAGTAAAATCAGAGCCCCCCCTGAATTCGTAAACAATCCTATGCTACAGACCATCAACGACTTCAGGAAAACAACCAATAAATACCTCAATCATGGGCACAAACTCATTCCATCTAAATTCCATATGAACAAGAAAATTTATTTCTTCGGAGATTCGTTTATGGTTAATAAAGATTGATGCGGAGTTTAGTGGATACTACTAGAGTCAGACACCCACTTCTCGACAGCTTTAAGATTCACCCAAATCCTTCCATCTTCTGCTTTCTTATAATGAACCCCCTCCAACAACATTCCTCGCCTTATCTTTTGATAAAAAGCATTTTTGGTATCACCAGAGATTTCATAGTATTTATTCGTTTTAACCCATTCCATCATTTTGAACACTCCTTCAACTTTTTATTTAATAATAAAAGTATCGAAAACATTTCATAAAAAGCAAATCATGATTTTTTACGACGATATCCACCTATTCTGAAATTAATGTCATTTTTAGCCTGAAAATATAATCAGATATTAAAATCTGTCAAATCGATAATAAAACGTCCACTCTCGTATATTTAACTTTTCCACTTATTCTATAGGCTAAAATCAAACTAAGTTGCCATTTACCATTCCCGAACTCCAACACGTTTTGTAGCCAACCCTTTTGACAAATTATCAACAACTTATTATATAAAATGCTTTACTTTATATGTTTATCTATTTTTTATTCCAAATAGATATAAAGAATATTATATAAAAATGCCTTTTGGTAACCTATATGCAGAAAATGGACGAGCATTTTCCGGTCTTCTGGTCTTCTTCCCATCATCAGAGATTACGCATAAGTATTCTCATTCTCATTTGATCATTCAGTTTCAACCCTCCAAGGCTTCACTTTCCTGCGAAGCTCTCGTCACTAAAAGAAAAAGTTGCCTTCAAGATCGCTCACTCTAAGAGGGAGGTTTTTCTGCGTTCGGATTTTGCGAAGCTGGCAGGATATGATCAAATTGGCATAGCGTTGTGCAGCCTTACGGCAGAAGGTCATCTAATCAAGATTGACTATGGCCTTTACGCAAAGGCGCGGCCAAACTGTAGTGGTCAAGTAAAAACGGACACCTGATTAAGCTTCTTTTTTCACATTTTGGCTCTCGAAATCGACAGGGCTGCAATACCCCAGATATGAGTGCAATCGATAGTTGTTGTAGAACATGATGTAGTCGTTAACATCCTGTATAACCTTTCTGCGTGTGCTGTAATTATGGTGGTCAGTCTGCTCGCGTTTCAAGCTGCCAAAGAACCTTTCCATCACAGCATTATCCCAGCAATTCCCTTTACGGCTCATACTACAAACCATGTGATACTTTTTCAGTTCATTCTGATAATTGTGAGAGGCGTACTGACTGCCTCGATCCGAATGATGGAGCAGCCCCTGTTTTGGCTTTCGACACCAGTAGGCCATCCTCAAAGCATCAAGAGCCAGATCTGTCGTCATGCGATGGCTCATCGCCCAACCCACGATTTTGCGAGAATATAAATCCACGACAGCAGCCAGGTAGACCCAACCTTCACGCGTCCATAAGTAGGTAATGTCAACGACCCACGCCTTATCAGGTGCGGAGACTGTGAACTCCCGATTTAGCAAGTTTTCTGCAACTGGATACTTATGCTTACTATTGGTTGTTACCTTGAATTTACGGGCCTTCCTGACGACCAGACCAAGTTCTTTCATCATTTGATCGGCTTTATATCGCCCAATGTCATAACCCAGCGCCCGGAGAGCCTTTGACATCCTCCGAGAGCCATACGAGCCACGAGATGACTCAAATATTTGCTTCATGTCGACAGACAAACAGTTGTACGCCATGGAATCTTGAGAGCGTGTCATCACCAGCCCTTAATGTCCCCAAATCACCAGTTTGAGATGTCCCCTCGATTCACCTGGCCGATACCTGTAGCGACTAAACAACAGGGAAGCGGCCATGATCAACCGAGAGGACTGGATCATGATAAAGGAATTACGCAGCCGAGGCTGCTTTATCAAGGATATTGCCCATAAACGTCACTGCTCTGCCAAGACAGTCAGTCGGGCTCTTAAACGTCAAGGGTCACCACCAAAACGCAAAGCCGGTGTTCGTCAGAGCAAACTTGAGGCTTTTAAACCACTAGTTGATCAATCTCTGGCAGACGATATCTGGAATGCCGAAGTCATCTTCGCCGAGATTGTTCAGCAGGGTTACTCCGGCAGCCGGACCTTGTTGCGGGATTACATTCAACCCAAACGTGTTATGCGTAAATCCCTGGCCACAACGCGATACGAGACCGATCCCGGACATCAGTTACAGCATGACTGGGGCGAAGTTAACGTTCTCATCGCAGGTGAACTGCAGAAGGTGTATTTCTCAGTGAATACCCTGGGCTATTCCCGCAGGTTCTTCGTCTGGGCTGCACCAAAGAATGATGCCCAACACACCTATGAATCCCTGGTGCGTAGCTTTGAGTGGTTTGGTGGCGCGACAAAAAACGTGCTGGTTGATAATCAGAAAGCGGCCGTTCTATCCCATCCGGCTAACGGTAAACCGGTCTTCAACGAAGGCTTCCTGATGCTGGCCGAGCACTATGACTTTACCCCCAAAGCCTGCAAGCCTTACCGGCCCCAGACCAAGGGCAAGACCGAGCGCATGGTTCGTTACACCAAGGAAAACTTCTTCCAGCGCTATCGGCGGTTTGAAAGCCTGACGCACCTGAATCAGCAACTGGAACAGTGGCTCGCGGTGGTCGCGGATCAACGAATCCATGGCACCGTTCAAGAGTGTGTGGCTGAGCGCTTTGCCCGCGAAAAGCCAACCCTGAGAGTACTGCCCAGAACACCATTTGATACCAGCTACTTCGAGACTCGCAAAGTCCCGGTCGACTGTTATATCGATGTCCTTGGAAACCGTTACAGCGTGCCGTCCGAACGGGTGCATCAAACGGTCCGAATCCGCATAGGTTTGGACAGGCAGCTCAGGATTTATGACATCACTGATCAGAAGATTGCGACCCATCTCCTGCGGGACGGCAAGAACGAGTGGGCCTGTATCCGTGAGCATCATCAACCGCTTTATCAGGCGGTTTGTGTAGAAACACGGGATCTCAGTCAGTACGAGGATC
>NZ_JAVRMB020000172.1:0-9019 GCF_031844845.1 Endozoicomonas sp. | reverse complement strand
CTGTGATTGGATTAACAGTTTTCATAATCAGGGGGAATAAGGCGATGAGTCTGATAAAGGTAGCATAAAAGCTTCATACAATTAGCACATAAAATAACCTACCGATCGACCAGTCAATTCATATGAAGACAAATGGTCAACTACTTATAGCATTTATTGCTTAATGACTTCAATTGAAAAATTAGACTAATATACTGACTATTCGGTCGGCATTATAGTAGTTCAACGATAATAATTTCAAACAGGAGGATTAATATGCGAGATAGTACGAAAGCCTTAGGTTTGATTTCGAATTATTCACCTAGCGATAATAGCCTTAATTCAAATAGCACTGCCAGGAAAAAGCAGCAAGTCTTTACAAGGGAATTATTCGTTGTAAAAATACCGGGCAAAAGAATTAAAGAAGCAGTGTCTCTTTTGGATACAGAAAAAACGCTATCTGCACGAAAAACCTTGTGTGTTAAGAATCCTGATATTATACATCAATCTAATAAAAACATGATGGTTAAAGATGCACCCGCTGGCAGTCATGAAGATGAAAAAAGAACCGATGATGTGAGTTCTGAAAAAAAAAATAACGTTTCGACTTCGATTGCTCATGAATTTCAAGGCTTTGGATTATCCCCGGAACTCAATAGACCAAAACCACTGATGTTACTTGAATCAAATGGAAATTATTTTATACCGGATGGGTTGATGTTGGGTAATCGCTTTATTCAGGTTCCGTCTGCAGAACAGATTGAGGCTATCGATCGCTTTCAGTCAGAGAATTTAGTGAAAATGCGTAGTTCTATTCATAATGTAGGGGCGTTCCTGGGCAGAGAAAGTGAGGAGGTATTGGAAGGCCAGGTAGTCGGCATTTATCATGGTACTCAATTGCGGCTAAAAAAAATAAATAGCGAGGAACTTCCTGATAGTGAGAGTAGAGATGAGCAATATATACAATGGTCCATGTCAGAGATTGATGGACTTCTTCGACCTGCCTTGACTACCCGTATCCCATATTTTCAGTGTGTAAATTTTCATCTTTCTTATAAAACAGTCAATCAGGAAGAGATTATCCTTGGTATTGATGGCATCGATAGCACATCATTCCCAATATGCAATATGAATTCCAGTGATCACAAACATGGTGAAAATGTTATATTGCTTCCTTCAATTGATTCAAGTTGCGTGGCTTCTGTTCATAAAGACGGTAGAATTAACGTCAATGACAGTATGCCTGCTTCGGGTGCGTATTATATACTGGCAATTGCCCTTAAGTATATTGCTCCGGGCGATGAATTGATCCTGGATTACAATACCGGAGTTGAATTAACAGAGAGGAATGCAAAAGATTATTTTTTTCCGGATTATCTCTATTTTCCCTCTCTTTATAATTCTATCGATGTTCAGTTTGTTGATAATGGTAAAGATATAATATGTAGAAAAAAAGGCAGATTATCAGATAATTTTAAAAAGTTGAACAAATTGCCGGAGTCAATTAAATTCATGGTTGAAAATGGAAAAACAGCTGAGGATATCATAGAAAATATTAATGAAGAAATGAAAGTCTTGAATCCGTTAAGTCAGGTAAAACACTGGAATCTTGGTGATCTGTATATGTATTGCCAGCTGGTAGATATCAAGCTTCCTGATGTTCACCTGAATGCGTTAACCTGCCTACTCTATTTTTGCAATGATGAAGGCGTTATTGATAACCATGGAAGAAATTATTTAACAGCACTGGCAGGAAAACATGCTAATCATCTTGGTGGTATTGACCAATGTCGAACTGTAAACCAAGTTTCTTTCTTTTTAGAAAGAAAAATGAAAACTATATTCAGTCGAAAGAAGAGTGAACAGTTTGATCGGCTTAAAAATGATATTGTTGACTTTATAGAGTGTTCAAAAGATAAATATAGTGACAGCCTAACCCAATCCCCTTGGAAGGGCATTGAGCACAGCACGATTGTTTGCAAAGGGGATGGAGAGATTCTCCCGCAAAATGACAGTCATATGATGCTAGCGTTGTCAGCGAAAAACGCACAGATATCACCAATTGAGAAGCACCGCGATTCGCTGATAAAGATAAAGCGATCTGTAGAAGCAAGCACCTATGGCCGACTTGTGAAGATTGCGGGGGGTCGCAACTACTTTGATGAAGTCTCTAAATTTATTTGCGGCTATAAATTTTATATGCGAGATCTAATTAGAAATTTAAATCGGTGGAAAGTCCCTGTTCCTGGTAATGATAGTATTCAATTCAAAGATACTGGCTTATGGAAACAGGAGCATATTTATACCTTTTTACTCTTGGAGGTTAAAGAGTCCGGTAGTGAAAATCTTGATAGATTAAGAGATGTTCTGGATATATTGAAGCCGGTATCAAAAAAATTTAGAGATTGTTTTGATCGGTACTGTCTGTCTGTTTTTCGACGATATTCGGATACGAATGTTTTGAATGGATCTGATCCTTTTTCTTTGAAGATTCTATCTTCCATAAAGGAGCTGTTACAGGGGATTGAGCTCCCTGTATATTACCGATCGAAGAAAAGCAGGACGGAAATCGGATATGATGATCTGAAATATGTATTAACTAACTTAGGTGTCAAAATTTCAGGACAAATCGATGTTCCAGATAAGAAAAATATTAAAAAAATACGAAAGATTGTATCGGATATTAAAGCTAACTGTGATATTTCTTCATCTGAATATTTTGAACAGGTCAAAAAACTGATATTTAGTTACCGAAGGAAGAAAACTCTGGGAGAAAATAAAGGCTGCATAGCCCGTGAGCTGCGAAGGCATCATGTTCTTGTTCCTCAGAATGATTTATTTACAGTGACCGAAAACTGGACTAATGCTCATGTAAATGCGATATTTTTGTCACAATATTGTATGCCTTTGCAAAAAGGCACTAAATTGCCGCTGAGTACTTTAAAAGTTATTAAAAACAGTCATCCTTTGTATGAGGAATTACTTTACAGGTATATTTTTGGAATATTAGGTGTCAAGGGTGATCAACATATTTTTGACTCGTCAATTCCTGAAAATAATAAGAAAGTGCGGCAATTAATCGATCAGTTAAGAATAAGTTCAATGTCTCTACCTGATACAGAAGAGTTTAAAAGAGTTGAAAATGAAAACAACCTGAGTAAGAAGAAAATAAGATGGTGTATGAATGTTTTAGTTTATTTATTCAAGAGAAAAGGTATCGAATTCCTTGGTCAACGTAATCGCTTTTCATTATCATTGATTTCTGAGCATTTTAAATTATTAGATCCCAGCACTAATGATTATTTTTCAAAAGTAGGTGAGTATGTGTCAGCATGCAAGATAAAGATTCCTTCTGTTTTTGTACGTACTATGAATCAACAGGGTTACATTGTCCCGAAGAATGGTGTTTTTATGGATTTAGGCGAGTGGCATGTTGGGCATATTCTTTACCTTCGACAGTGTTTTGGTGAAAATAATATGACAGCTGACTCTTTGCTAAAATGTTTGAAAGTCCTTAACCCTGATACAGATGCATATATTGACTTTTTAAAAAAATTTATTAAACATAAAATTGACAGTTCAAAGCAGATAGGGCGGAATATAAGTTCCTGTCTTGGGTGTCAAGTATTATTGGCTGACATTTTCCTGAACATTAAAACAATTCCAGTACCAAGACAACTTAGTGCTGAGATTTTATCAACCGATCGTCATTCTGAAACTATGCCGGAAGCTGCCTATGAGATATACACTACATGGTCTGAGGAATTGATTAAAAGGACGCTGGTTTTATGGGGATTGATCAAGGATGAAAATACTGAAGCAGCATCACATAAAGTTTCATGTCATACGATTAAAAAAAGAAAGAGTGATCAGGAAGCGGTTGTAAATTTTATACCATTATTTAAAAAGCGACGCACCACAGCTGTTGGTTTATACCAATGCCCATATGATGAACCCATTGATCAATATTCTGTAGATGACAGGATGATGGAAAACCAAAGAGGAAGTAAAGAAAAAAGTAAACCGATAAGTAAAAAACAATTGAGCAGTCTTTTTAAGCTTGCGGGAACTGAAAAATATCTTGATGAAATTGCCAAATGTGTATCGTTGCTGGAAAAACATCCATATCTTTATACTCCGAAAGGATTAGCTGGATATCTTAATGATACTAAGCTTCCCGTACCATCCAACATTTACAGCCCATTTAAGCAATGTAAGATCTGGTGTCTGGAGCATATCCAGATTTTACAAAAGAACATTTCTGATCAATGGCCGAACTCTTCTGAAATGTTGATAAGTTGCCTTAAGATTTTAACGGTTCAATCCCGAGTGTATTGTGAGTTTTTTGATCGTATCATATTAGTTTTATATCGTGAATATGTTCAGAAGGCCGTTAATCAGACGACTGCTGTTATAAGAGTTTATGACAGATTAAAGATATTCGAAGTTCCTCCTGAATTGAGTAAGATTCATGATGAAAGCTCTTTGTCTAGTCATATGATCAGAGAGTCACTGATTCGCTCTGGTATTGGCAACGTAGCGCACACTCGCAGTGGTAAGTTAATATTACTGAAAGCTATGATTCAAAAAAAACAGGAAGATTCTACGGATTACTTTAATCTGATCAAGGATTATATATTGCTATTTTCAGAGAAAACCTATTTATCTACCAACTGTTATAGCTTGAATGCGAAAGAAATATCAGTGCCTGGAAATGGTTTCTTTTCATTAACGGAATTATGGACAGTGGCTCATCTTCGTGCCATCTTTCTTTACGATAAAGTCACTGAGAGCGTCACTGAGAGCGTCACTGAGAGCAGTAGTTATGTAATTATTGAGGCTCAAACCTATCGATGTCAGGAGATAGCAGATATTTTGCTGGTATTACATAGAAAACAAAATCTGTATGAAAAAGTATTTTTAGTATATATATTTAAATATTTAAACATTCAGGGAGATAATGGCTTTTTTGATGCAAATAGACAAAAAAATATACACCTTCTAACTTCTTTGAAAAAAGAGGTAGTAGATGAAAAAATACTCATTCCTGATACCGTCGAATTTAATCGTTTCTGTTCAGAAAAACTCGGGAATAAAGTACAACAACGGTTCAGGGTTAACGACATTCTTCTGTTTCTCCAGTGGAACGGCGTCCGGTTGGTTGAGCTGGCTGCTACCTGATATTCACTCACAGGTGGCTGGTTTTTCTTCCAGTTGCCAATCCTGAAGCCGAATAATCGACCGGATCAGTAACTGGAAATCTTCTGAAACTGTTTTATCAGACAGGCAATGATACTTTTTCAGACGAGTTTCCAGGCGGTTACAGATTCGTTCCAGTTCTGGCACGCCGCAATAGCGGCAGGCCCCGTGTAATCGATGGACGCGTTCAAGCACGGCTGAAAAGTCATTAGCCTTCCAGGCTTTTCTGAGTGTTTTCAGGTCATCGTCAAGCCCGTCCTTCATCATGACCAGCATCTCATGAGCCAGCTCTGTATTGCCTGCTGCCAGATGAATAGCCAGATTCATATCAACCGGGCTTTCCAGAGTATTGACTCTGTGAGTAATGGGAATACTGATTTTTGATGATGCAAGGTACTCTCTATTTTTAATACTATCTGAGGGTATTTGTGTCCATTGATTCAGCATGCTGATCAATTGCTTCTCACTGACCGGTTTGCTCAGATAATCATCAAAACCACTTTGCAGCAGCACTTTTTTCTCTTCTGGCAATGCATGGGCGGTCACCGCAATAACCGGTGTGCGCTGGTTGTTCGGGATTTCGCTACGGATTATCTTTGTCGCTCCCATACCATCAAGCACGGGCATCTGAACATCCATAAAAATAATATCGAAAGAAAACTGTTTGCAGAGTTCAATGGCTTCAAACCCGTTTTCAGCGGTCTTCAGGCTTTGACCAAGATGGCCAAGAATTGTTTTGAGTAACTTCAAATTAATGGGGTTATCGTCTACGGCCAGGATGTTCAGTGGTTTGTTTATTTGTTGATAGTGTGAAGTCTGGTCACCCTCACTGTAAGAAATCAGGGCCTTAAGTCGGGTTAGTCCTACGGGTTTGAGTAGTGTGTTTACGTCATTTGGCAAAACTGCATCCGCCGTGCCCGTTAACTGGGCAGAAGTGAGGCGTATAATGGTTGCTCCATGGTAAAAATATTTAAGCTGTTCGACAGCCTGTTCCAGCGCCATATCATCAAGATTGACGAAAATATAATCATAGTTTTTCTGTGTTTCGCCAGATCCTATTGCCTGCTGAAAGCTGGTTGTTGCCGTGGTTTCAGCGCCCAGTTTATCCAGCAAATGAAAAATAGAGAGTCTGGTGAGTTCATGAGGCTCTATAAGAAGTACTTTTTGGCCATCCAGCTGTTTTTTGTTGTCATCATTAGAGACCAATGGCTCGCCAATCTTTGTTTTAAAGGTGAACCAGAAGAGAGCGCCCTGGCCCAGATCAGATTCAAGACCAATTTCTCCTCCCATCTGTTCCACCAGGGTCTTACTGATAGCCAGTCCAAGTCCGGTACCTCCAGCCCTGCGTGTCTTACTGGTGTCCGCCTGGGCAAAAGCATGAAATAACTTATGGTGTTGTTCCCGGGTAAGGCCAATCCCTGTGTCAGTCACTGACATTCTGAGTGTTAACTGATCATCACTCTCTTTTTGATCTAGCATTACGCGAACAGCCACAGAGCCATAACTGGTGAATTTAATGGCATTACTAACCAGATTGGTCAGCACCTGTTTTAATCGTTGTCCGTCTATGATGATGTTTTCAGGTACATCGTCGTAAATAAAGTGAACAATTTCCAGTGATTTACCATGGGCTGAAGGCGCCATAAATATCATCACATCTTCGACTATCTCCCGGAGGCATGCCGGTTGAGGATCCAGTTCAAGTTTGCCTGCTTCCATTTTGGAGAAGTCAAGAATGTCATTGAGCATGGTTAGCAATCCCTGGGAGGATTTCTCGATGGTGCTGATATAGTCGTACTGCTGTGGTGTCAGACTGGCGTTGAGCATCAAGTTGGAAAAACCAATAATGCCATTCAGTGGTGTTCTGATTTCATGGCTCATATTGGCAAGAAACTCGCTTTTACTGCGGCTTGCTGCCAGTGCTTCCTTCCTGGCCAGATCCAGCTCAACATTCTGGATTTCAATGGTTTCGAGCGTTTCCTGCAGCTCATCATTATATTGAGCGATATGGGTGTTCATTTTTTGGTGTTTAGTCTGCAGGCTATCCAGCATTTCATTGATGGCAGACTCAAGTTCATTCATCAGGCTTTTGGGATTGTCCGGGAGTCGGGTATCATAAAAACCATCCCGTATACGACTAATAACCCGTGCCATATTATCCAGGGGGCGTGTTACGGCGTTGCCCAGTTTAAGACTGATAACCAGGGCAACTGCCAGTCCCATGGCAACCACAATAATACTGAAAGCCAGTGAGCGATAAAGGATCAGGTGAGTTTCTGCATAGGTGTACTCGATGATAAGCCAGCCATCATAGGTTGAGCTGTCTGGTCTGGTAATTGGACTGGCTACCTGAATCACCTGATCGTTTTGAAAAAAGGGCTGCCCCGAATTCAGTAGTGAAGGTATTTTGCCTGTGGCGGTGAGCGTTGGGCCGGCATGGAGAAATTCTTCACCTTGCGGATCTATCAGGCTTATAGCTCGAATATCCATATCGTCCAGAAGCATGCTTATCAGGCTTTGCAGCTCTGTTCGCTCTATCTTGTGTGGCTCTTTGCTTTGTAATAAAAGCGAAGTAATAGCCGCTTTCTGTTCAGTTTGAGCCAGTGCTTTGGTCATGAGCTGATTATCCAGCTCGTTATATCGTTTGCTCAGATACACGCTACCCATGAGCAACGAGACAATAATGCCCGGTAAAAAGGCCAGAAGAAGGAGTCGTTGGCGAAATGCCAGAAGGTTCTGTTTCATGCTACTGCTTTCCCTGTATGGCTTTTGTTCTGTATTATTGCGGGCCAGAGAATATCAAACACCAGCATAATAAAGTTAACGTCAGTTATATGTCCATTGAATATCCGACCATAGAATCCATTATTGGTAATACGCCTCTTGTTCGTTTGCAGCGAATGCAGGGGAATAGCTCCAATACCGTACTGTTAAAGCTGGAGGGGCAAAACCCTGCGGGGTCTGTGAAAGATCGCCCAGCCTTATCCATGATTACTGAAGCTGAAGCTCGAAATGCGATCAGACCCGGGGATACATTGATTGAAGCCACCAGTGGTAATACCGGGATAGCTCTGGCCATGGCAGCAGCGATTCGTGGCTATAGCATGATACTGATCATGCCAGACAATATGAGCATCGAGCGTCGTGCGGCCATGAGCGCTTATGGTGCTGAGCTTATTCTGGTCAGTGATGGTATGGAAGGCGCCCGGGACAAAGCACTGGAAATGCAGAGGCAGGGCCTGGGCAAGGTTTTAAATCAGTTTGCCAACCCGGATAACCCTCTGGCTCACTATGGAACCACCGGGCCTGAAATATGGAGACAGACTACCGGTAATGTCACTCACTTTATCAGTTCCATGGGAACCACAGGGACAATAATGGGGGCTTCCCGTTATTTGAAGAGCAAGAACTCCTCCATTCAGATTATTGGCCTGCAGCCTGAGGATGGGTCGAAAATACCCGGAATACGACGCTGGAGCCCGGAATATCTTCCGGCTATTTTTGATCGCTCAGCCATCGATGAAGTGATGGATATCAGCCAGACTGAAGCAGAAGAGTGCATGAGGGCCCTGGCCCGGGAAGAAGGAATATTCTGTGGCGTTTCATCCGGTGGTGCGGTTGCCGCAGCCCTCAGGGTTTCGAAAGACGTTGAAAATGCCACTATTGTTGCGATTATCTGTGATCGTGGTGACCGCTACCTTTCGACGGGTGTTTTTGATCCTCAATAATGGAAGAGGCGTTGTAGAAAATATCAGCTTTCCGTCATCCCCGCGAAGAAGGGTGTTGCAAAAGGTCTCAAATGCCGATTTGTACCGCTGCTGTCTTTCCCGCGAAGGAGGGT
>NZ_JAVRMB020000171.1:0-5134 GCF_031844845.1 Endozoicomonas sp. | reverse complement strand
TGCCACCATAGCCGCTGACATTTATAAAAAACGTATTCAGAAAATAAACGGCCAGTGTCTGGTTCCTGACGACCTCGGTCAGCAACAGGTAATGACGGCCATCTATGACATTAAGGCTGACCGTCTTGAGCAGGGCGCGCAGGGCATGGAAGCGATCTTCAATACCCTGATTGATGCCGGTGCAGAGGCAGTTATCCTGGGCTGTACCGAGATTCCTATTGGTCTTGCTGTAACTGCCAGAGAACAGCCACAGCGCTGTATCGATGCGACAGCTTTGTTAGCCAGGGCCTGTGTCGACTGGTATTACAGTGATTATGACCATTCTGGTCATCATGACCCTTATCAGGCTATTGCGGCTTAATCGCGCTTTCCACTTTATGGTTGCTTGATTTCTGGGGGAATTATGTTTCTGTTGCTGAAAAATGCTGAGTTGTATTCGCCAGAGTATCTTGGGAAAAAAGACATTCTGGTCTGTGCTGGCAAGATCGTTGCCATTGAAGATAAGGTTGATCAGGTTTTACCTGGAATCTGTCGTATTATTGATAGGCAGGGAGCGATCGTTGGCCCCGGTTTGATTGATCGGGACTGAGGCACAAACCCGCGCCCTTTAAGGGTGGGTCAAGCCGAGACTACTTTCTTTTGTTATCCGTATCACCGAAATCCAACTACTATTAACCTTCCAAGTGACCAAGCAATATAAAAATGCTCCAGGGTATCCGACTCAAGGCCAGTCCAGCAGACAGGCAAAAACTTATTTTGTCTCAGTGGATGGGCTGCGCTCGGTTTATCTGGAATGGAAAGTGTGACGAAGACCGTTATTACAGAACCTGTGCCAGAAAGTATTGCTTTTAGGCCTTTAGGCTCTCGAGTCCCAGGGGTCCTTTAGGGGCGAGTAGTTCACGTCAGAAGGTGAGTTACTGGTTCAGGGCAATTTTGAATAGCGGATAGCTATTTTAACCAATGTGCTTTGAGTCTTAATGAACCTGGAAACCAAATGGCTGGAAGATTTTCTGGCTTTAGCGGAGCTGCGTAACTTTTCCCGGGCAGCGCAGCGTCGTAATGTTACTCAACCGGCGTTTAGTCGTCGTATACGCAGTCTTGAACAGTCTCTCGGTGTTGAGCTCATTGACCGGGCCACAACGCCTTTGGCTCTGACCCCGGAAGGGCGACTGTTCCATACCACGGCCCGAAACCTTCTACGACAGATAGAAGATGGCCTGCATCAACTGAAAGGCCAAAGTGGTGTTGGGCCACAACCTCTGGATTTTGCTGCCGCTCACTCCCTTTCAGTGACCCTTTTGCCAGAACTGATAAAAACCATGAGTAATGATGGTCATGTTCTGAGAAGCCGGGTTGAGAGTATTGATGTGGATCTTGCGGTTGAAGCACTTCAGGAGGGCCGCTGTGACTTCCTGCTGGCCTTCGATATTGAAGCACTGATGCAACCTCCCTTTATCTGTCTCTCCCTTGGAAAAACAGAACTTCGACCGGTTTGTGCGCCAGACGCCCGTGGCTTGCCTTTGTTTCGACTGGATCAGTCTGACCCTGTTCCCATACTGGGTTACAGCCCTGCTGCTTTTATGGGGCGGCAGGTCAACGGTTTGCTTCGGGCCATTGATAATCTCCCCCGGTTTCAACCCGTGATGGAATCTTCACTGACTAATTTATTGAAGGTTATGGCTCTGAATGGGAGTGGCATCGCCTGGCTGCCTGGTTATGCCATCGTTGATGAGCTGAACAGTGGGCAGCTAGTGGATTTTGTCGGCCCGGATAAGCGGCAGGAATACTGGGGTTCTGTTGAAATAAAGCTTTATCGAAATGATGTGCGTCTCCATGCCGGGGCAGAACAGTTCTGGTCTTCCCTGCGCAGGCGATGTCAGCAGGGGTGGTCCCTAACCTAATGATTGACCTGACTATATCCCGAAAGATAAGCATTCGTGGTACAGTCTGCCGCTGATTCTGTAATGATGAGCCGTTGAAATAAAAAGCAACGAACACAACAAGCCCTGCCAGGCTTGGCCTGTGCTGGTCTTTTGGTCGCAATAACACAGTCATTTCCCTGCCTCCAAGGTGATGTATTGTGTTTAGGACTTGCATAAAGGCAGCTTGAGCCTTGGATCATAACAACGAATGTTGCGCTCGTTGCGGTTTTAATCAAGAGATGTGCCAATGAATGAGAAAATGGAAAAGCCGGAGAGTAATCGTGGTGCTGTTGATGGCTTTTTCCCCATCGACGAGCACGAAGAAGAGGTAATGGAAGAAGGGCAGGCTATCCGTCGCAAAGGCATTTACCTGCTGCCTAACCTGCTCACCACCGGTAACCTGTTCTGCGGTTTTTACGCCATTATTGCTGCCCAGGCCGGAAACTTCGGTCAGGCCTGCGTTGCCGTATTTGTGGCCATGATTCTGGATGGTCTGGATGGGCGCGTGGCCCGAATGACCAACACCATGAGCAAGTTTGGCGAGCAGTATGACAGCCTGGCCGACATGGTGACTTTTGGTGTTGCTCCGGGCATGGTGGCTTTCAGCTGGGCTCTGCATGATCTGGGCAAGTTTGGCTGGATGGTGGCGTTTATCTATGCCGCCTGTGCTGCGTTACGTCTGGCCCGCTTTAACGCCCAGATTGAAACAACAGATAGCCGCTACTTTACTGGCCTGGCCAGCCCTGCTGCCGCTGCCCTGGTTATTGGCATGGTATGGGCGCTGAGTGACTTTGGCTTTGATGGTGAGTCCACGCTGGTGGCTTTGCTGGGCGCCTTCATTACGGGTGGTGCGGGCGTATTAATGGTCAGTAATTTTCGCTATCACAGTTTCAAGAAGATTGACCTGAAAGGTCGGGTGCATTTTGTCTTCCTGCTGGCTATTGTTCTGGCGTTTGCCGTGGTATTTATGGATCCGCCAAGAACACTGCTACTGATCTTTCTGGCTTATGCCTGTTCTGGCCCGGTTACGGCGATCTGGCGTCTGGGTGATGGTAAAAGTGAGCAAGAGGAAGGCTAGACAATCAATCTTTAATCTTAAAAAGTCAGCAATGCTGGCTTTTTTTATTTCTGACAGTTGTAGATGCTTGAGCTCTGTAATATCAATTGGCAGTATGAAAGTATAATTTCGGCAATTTGTGTGATTACCTCACCCGACTGGCCATATAAAAGTAGTATCTGATAAGGAGCTATCATGCTACTGAAAATAAAAAAACGATCGGATGTATGCAGTAGTGAGATTACGCCAGAACCTGTCTACCATGAACGGCGGCGTTTTATTCAGCAGACTGGGCGTTTTGCTTTAGCTGGTCTTGGACTGGCATTGGCAGGATGCTCCCAGGAAGGTGAAGCGGTTAGTAAAAGTCCGCGAATAGATAGTATTCCATCTCCGGAAGGGCCTGACTGGCTAAAACAGAAGGTTGCCGGATTTAAGCCCAAAGTCTATACCACCACTGAATCTTTCACTCCTTATAAAGATGTCACTACCTACAATAACTTCTATGAGTTTGGTACTGGCAAAGGAGATCCTGCCAGCAATGCTCATACTCTTATAACTGATCCCTGGTCTGTTGTTATTGAGGGAGAAGTGGCAAAGCCCGGGCGTTATAGTCTGGAAGATATTCTTAAGCCTCACACCATGGAGGAAAGAATCTATCGCCTCCGGTGTGTTGAAGCCTGGTCGATGGTTATTCCCTGGATTGGTATACCCCTGGCTGAAATTTTGAAGCGATTTGAGCCCACCTCAAAAGCTCGCTTTGTTGAATTTACGACACTGTATGATCCTGAGCAGATGTCTGGTCAAAAAGCATCTTTTGGCTCTCTGGACTGGCCCTATGTGGAAAGCCTGAGAATTGATGAAGCCATGAACCCGCTCACGTTAATGGCAACCGGACTATACGGCGATGTATTGCCAAATCAGAATGGGGCTCCATTCAGGCTGGTGGTGCCCTGGAAGTATGGTTTCAAAAGTATTAAATCCATCGTAAAAATCCGACTGACTGAGCAGCAGCCCAAAACAACCTGGGAAACATTGGCTCCAGAGGAGTATGGGTTCTATGCCAATGTAAACCCGACAGTTGATCATCCTCGCTGGAGTCAGAAGCATGAACGACGACTGCCAGGTACATTGTTATCCCCGAACCGGATTAAGACGCGTCTGTTTAATGGTTATGCAGAAGAGGTTGCGGACCTATATAAAGGTATCGACTTGAGCCGTTTTTACTAATTAATAATAAGGGCCTGTGCCGATGGATCTGGTTGCAAAAATCAAGCTGGTCGTCTTTCCCCTGAGCCTTGTTCCACTGGCTGATCTGATTATAAAGGTATTGGATAACGATCTTGGGCCTGACCCGGCTAATGCCCTGACCCATGGGTTAGGGGAGTGGGCGTTGATTTTCCTGCTGCTGTCGTTGTCGATTTCCCCCGTCAGGCGAATAACCAGAGTCAATAAGTTGATACGGTTTCGGCGTATGCTGGGGCTGTTTTCTCTGTTTTACGCAGCACTTCACTTAATGGCTTATCTGGCTTTTATGCTGGCCTGGCAATGGCAGACTCTGTTAGAAGACCTTTATAAGCGCTCTTATATAATTGTAGGTGCATTTGCCTTATCCATTCTTATTGTCCTGGGTATTACATCTACAAAGAAAATGATGAGACGACTGGGTAAACAGTGGGGACGATTACATCGGTTGGTTTATGTTGCTGCTATTCTGGCGGTCATTCACTTTCTGTGGTTGGTGAAAAGTGATTATACAGAGCCACTGTTTTATGGACTTGCTTTGGTTTTACTTCTTATCTTCAGGCTGCCAGCGGTACGGCGTTTGTCTTTCTTGAAGCATTAAGGCGGATGCTTCTTATATGTGATCAATGTCTTGTAGGTAATAACCACAGTTGTTCATTGATGGAAGTTCCGTAAAATGCGCTCCTCTTCCACGACATACGTCGGGACAGCGAAACGAAAGTTGATTGCTGACCAGGAAGAACGATTTGGAAAACGGTTAGAAAATAGCCGATTGACAAATCAACGGGGTGCGGTAATATGCGCCTCCACTGACACGGCCCGAGCGGCAACGTCAGTGAGTTGGAAAGCTTCTTTCTTCTACGGCTTTTTAGTGAAGAGAATCGAGCCTTGACAACGAAAGCTGCTTCGGTAT
>NZ_JAVRMB020000170.1:0-5209 GCF_031844845.1 Endozoicomonas sp. | reverse complement strand
GACTCCTCTGGTTTTAGTCGTTGTGACTCCTCTGGTTTTAGTCGTTGTGACTCCTCTGGTTTTAGTCGTTGTGACTCCTCTGGTTTTAGTCGTTGTGACTCCTCTGGTTTTAGTCGTTGTGACTCCTCTGGTTTTAATAGTAGTGAAGACAGTCGTTCTGATAGCAAGTCGCAAACTTCACAGCAAGAGTCGTTGGCAGTGGTCGCCGATGGCGCCAAAAACACTGGAGCTACCGATAGCGAAAAAACATGTATGTGGGGCAATTGCGAAAAGAGCCACTTTTCTACGGATGATGATTATTATGAACACTTAAAGGAACATGCCAAAAATCATAGTAGTACTGTTTGCCAATGGGATGATTGTTGTAAAAAATTTGCTAGCCAAAAGGGCTTGAAGACTCATTTGCTAAATCATGGTGGGGAAAAGCGCTTCGTTTGTAAAGAGTGCAACAAAGCTTTTTCCCAGCAAAATCACCTGAATAATCACACAACGACCCATACTAGAGAAACACCATTTGAATGTACGGTCTGTAGTCGAAAGACTAATACAGCTGCTAATGCTCGCTCCCATTTTTTGCGACGTCATAACACTAGTGATCGAAGCCGCAGAATGTATTTTCGTACAGATCGACCTGCGGCAGTAAACTCCAGGAAAAGGAACGGTGCGAATAAGTCCAGTTCCACCCTCTGAGGCCATTGATGCTACTGAAGGTAATTGTGAAAAAAGGGACTTATTCGCAGGTTTCCTCAATAGTGAATCTTAAATTTTCGGAATAAAAAACCCAGGCACCACAGCGGCCCAATCAACAGGAACTGCACATCCTTGAAAAAAGATGGCTTCTTGCCTTCCAGATTATGACCCACAAACTGGAATACCCAGGCGACGACAAAAATACTTACGCTGGCTGGCAGCAGGTACTCGCCAAGACCTTCCGATAAGGCAGCAGAAAGTGCAAATACAATAATCATGGCCAGTGACAATCGAAAGGAAAGCTTGAAATAAAATAGCATGCTGATTGCCATGGCAACCCAGGCGGATATGGGAGCAATAGACCACAGCAGGCCGACAATACTGAAAAGGATGGATGGGACACAGAACCAGTGGATTAATTTGTTGGCAGGGTTTTGATGGCTCTCACTGTACTCGCTAAACCATTGCTCAATGGTTTTCATATCTGGATGCCTTTTTTCTGTTTTTATTATTGTAACTCATTGCCACTTTAACTAACGGGGATGGTTGCTCGCAAGAAGATGGCCGCCCGGCAACTATTTCCGCCTCGCCTTGCTGATTTGTATTACAGACTCTGACCCGTTAAGCCGAAAAAACTCTTACCAGATAAAGGGCTGAGGCTAATCAAATGAATGTAGAAATGGGAATGGAGCTGCTCAACCATCAATATGTGACATTGCTAACGGCCATTATGCAGGTAATGGCATCACTGTTTGTATTGGCAGCAGGTTTGGGTGTGATTGCGCTGGTGGTTATCTATATTGTGGATAAACACCAGACCCGGCATACGATTCGCCGTAACTATCCGGTGATTGGTCGGTTTCGTTACTTTTTTGAACATGTGGGTGAGTTTTTTCGGCAGTATTTTTTTGCCGGTGATCGAGAGGAGATGCCATTCAACCGGGCACAAAGATCCTGGGTATACCGAGCGGCCAAGAATGTCGATCGAACCGTAGCCTTCGGATCCAGCAAGAGTATTCGGGAAACCGGTTCGGTGCTTTTTTTAAATTGCCCTTACCCTACGCTCACGGAAGATGCGCTGGAAATCGACAGTGTTTTGCTGGGTCCTTATGCTCGACATCCCTATCGTCCAGGCTCCCTGTTTAATATCTCGGGTATGAGTTTTGGTGCCCTGTCTGCACCTGCAGTTCAGTCATTATCCCGGGGGGCAAAAATGGCGGGCTGCTGGTACAACACCGGGGAAGGGGGGCTTTCTTCTTATCATCTTGAGGGCGGGTGCGACATTGTTTTTCAGATTGGCACGGCTAAATACGGCGTGCGTGATCAGGAAGGTAATTTAAACGATGACGCATTAAGGGAGGTGGCCGGTCATGAGCAGGTTCGACTGTTTGAAATCAAACTGTCTCAAGGTGCTAAACCGGGTAAGGGTGGCATTCTCCCGAAAGAGAAAGTGACGGAAGAAATAGCCGCCATTCGACTGATATCCGCCGGTGAAGATTCAATCAGCCCTAATCGTCATCCGGAAATCAATTGCACCGGTGATTTGCTGGATATGATTGAGCGAGTTCGCTCTGTGACGGGTAAACCCACAGGTATCAAATTTGTACTGGGTGCGGATCAGTGGCTGGAAGATCTTTGTCAGGAAATCCACAAAAGAGGGATTGAATCTGCCCCGGACTTTATGACCATCGACAGCTGCGATGGCGGTACTGGCGCTGCGCCCATGGCCCTGATGGATGATGTTGGACTGCCGTTGAGAGAAAGTCTGCCTTATGTGGATAACCTGCTCATTGCCCACGGCTTGAGAAGTCGGATTGCAGTGATTTGTTCGGGTAAGTTAATCAATCCATCAGACGTTGCCTGGGCACTCTGTATGGGAGCTGATTTTGCCGTATCTGCCCGGGGCTTTATGTTATCTCTCGGGTGTATTCAGGCACTGCAATGTAATAAGAATACCTGCCCAACAGGCATTACCACCCATAAACGAAAGTTGCAGCGTGGACTGGTTCCTGAGGATAAGGCGGGCAGAGTGTCCAGTTACCACGATAATCTGGTGCATGATGTGGAGCTGATCGCTCATGCCTGTGGGGTGAAAGAACCCAGGCAGTTGCAAAGGAAACATGCCCGGCAAGTGACGGGAAGTGGTTTGTCGGTATCACTGGATCAGCTTTATCCCTATCCAGATGGCAAAAAATCTGGATAGGGATATCAGGTTAAATAAAAAGCCCGGAGAAGTTCCGGGCTTTTTATACACTTAACTTTTTATTCAGTAACAGGGATCAGGCATTAGTAGCAACAAAGTATTTCGGATCTTCGATCACATTGACTTCCACCAGATTACCCGCTTTTATCAATAGTTCTTTGCAATCATTACTCAGATGGAGAAGGTGCAGTTTTTTACCACTGTTCATATAGCGTTCTGCCAGTGTATCAATAGCTTCCAGTCCTGAATGGTCACACACCTTGGAATCCTGAAAGTCGATAATAATGTCTTTGTTATCGTTTTTAGGAGAAAACTGTTCCAGGAAGTGCGTGGTTGAACCGAAGAACAAGGGGCCATGAACCTTGTAAACCGTTGAGCCATCGTGATCGTCCTGCTTTTCAATCCGGATGTGCCTGGCATGCTTCCAGGCAAAAATAAGGGCAGAAACAATAACACCGATAATAACGGCCATGGCAAGGTCGGTGAGAACGGTCACTACGGAGACCAGTACCAGAACAAAGGCATCACCCTTAGGCACCTTGTTCATAATCCGGAAGCTACTCCACTCAAAGGTTCCTATTACGACAATGAACATTACGCCAATCAGGGCAGCGACAGGAATCATCTCTATTAAAGAAGACGCAAACAGAATAAATGCCAGCAGAAACAGTGCCGCAGAAATTCCGGAAAGACGACCACGGCCACCAGAGTTTACGTTGATCATACTCTGACCAATCATCGCACAGCCGCCCATGCCTCCGAAGAAACCCGTCACCACGTTGGCAACACCCTGGCCAATACACTCACGATTACTGCTGCCGTGGGTTTGGGTAATTTCATCCACCATTCTTAAGGTCAGCAGGGATTCAATAATACCGATGGCTGCCAGAATCAGGGAATACGGGAAAATGATAGCAAGGGTTTCAAAGGTAAAAGGTACTGAAGGAATGCTAAAGGCTGGTAGTCCACCGGCAATACCAGCCACTTCACCCACCGTTTTGGTATCAAGTCCAAGACCCAGGGCGAGCGCAGTAACCACAATAATGGCGGCCAGAGAGGAAGGAATGGCGGTGGTCAGTTTTGGCAGGAAATGAATAATGGCCATGGTCAGCAGAACCAGTCCAACCATCATATAAAGTTCGATACCTGCCATCCAGGCAACATCAATAATGCTGTTCTCAAAGAATGTGCCGGCTAACCAGCCTGCTTCATTCCCCACACCAAACTGACTTAACTGGGCAAGGAAAATCACGATGGCCAGGCCATTAACAAACCCCAGCATAACGGGGTGAGGCACCATGCGAATAAATTTGCCAAGTTTAAAGACGCCGGCAAGTACCTGAAGAATGCCCATCAGGACAACCGCTGCAAACAGGTATTGAACGCCCTGGTTGGCTACCAGACTAACCATTACCACGGCAAGGGCACCGGTGGCGCCGGAGATCATGCCCGGGCGACCGCCAATGGCAGCGGTGATCAGACCGACCATAAAAGCAGCATACAGGCCGACCAGTGGATCAACGCCAGCAACAAAGGCAAAGGCAACGGCTTCCGGCACCAGTGCCAGGGCGACGGTTAAGCCCGAGAGAAGATCATTCTTCATCGAGGCGATATTTCTGACGTGAGGTTCAAACAAACCGAGTCTCCATTAAACATAATAATAATTGGATAGGTAACATTAGCTGATCAGGCAGAGACTGTTTAAAACGCTAATGGTTAATGATTGAGCTATTAAGTTACTTCGACCCATCCTGATTTTTCGGGATGGTTGATGTTGAGATGCAGGTTGCTGTGAACAATCAAAAGATGATGAATGTTAATTGTCATTAATAATGTAATCATCAGCATTGGTAACGATGCACAGCGTTATGGGTTGAGCCAGGCTCTCGTTGTCTATTAGTATGCAGCGCATATTAAAGAAGCCCCCGGGCAAAGGCAATTGCTGCAAGATTGGGATGCCTGCTTTACTGGAAGGTAGATAAAGGAAGCAGGTTTTACAGATATGGCAGTGTAGGTATTTTGCACAGGTTGTCACTTCAGATAAGTTCCCTATAATGCGCTCCTCTTCCACGACACATGTCGGGACAGCGAAACGAAAGTTGATTGCTGACCGGGAAGAACGATTTGAAGATTGATTGAAAAATAAGCAATTGACAAATCAATGGGGTGCGGTATTATGCGCCTCCACTGACACGGCCCGAGCGGCAACGTCAGTGAGTTGGAAAGCTTCTTTCTTCTACGGAAAAACGATCGCTTGACAACGAAATCGGTCGCTGTATGATAGCGGCTCGCTGATCGGCACCATCGCCGGTTGGA
>NZ_JAVRMB020000169.1:0-4755 GCF_031844845.1 Endozoicomonas sp. | reverse complement strand
CCACGCTTTTAGGCCCTGTGGGTCCTGCGTGGTAGCGCCAGGACCCAACCACAGACACGATTCCTGCGGTTGGCTATGCATTCCCACGCAGAGCGTGGGAACGAGGTTCCTGGTGGGTTTTGCGACAGCCTCCTGCGCGGGGATGACGAAGGTATATTTTGAACAACTTATCCTTGGTGCAGGGTTTCAATACGTTTGACAGGTAGGTTGGATCGAACGGAGTGAGCCCCAACAATTTGACCGATGATTGCAGATAGTTTGTTGGGGCTCGCATTCGCTCGACCCAACCTACGTCACCTGTCAATCTCATTGCAACCATGTACTAGAGCATCCGGGACATGGCCTGAATCTGTCCACGCTGGAAATTCTGCATGGCATTTTCCCGGGCAAAATCAAGGTATCGCTGAATTTCATGATCTGGCAGGGAGCGATAGGTATACAAAAAGATAGTCCTCATTCTTGCGGGCATCCCCCTACGAATATGAGGCTTTTCCTGGGCTTTCAGCACCTGAACCGGACGCATGGGCTGTTCTGCGCCTACCGGCATCACTTCCCGAAGCATTCTCTGCGCCCCCACCGAAGCACTGGCTGAAAGCTCGGTACTTAACTCAACAGCATCCAGAGCTTCCATTAATGCTTCAATTAATTTCACCCGACGATTACGGGGAATCCCCTTCGACAGCTTTGCCTGGATATAAGCTTCCATTCTCGCCTGATTTTTCGGGTCATTGGTTTGGGCTTCCAGCCGGAGAATTTTTTGGCCAAGAGGGGATTCAAACCATTTAATCAACCGGGCCAGTTCACCGGCCGACAGGGCTTCATCCAGGGTTGCTTTCATCGAAGAACGGAAAAAGTCGGGGCTGTACCGAACTTTCACCACCTGATTTACAGTATTAACGACCGTTTCAGGGATTGGGTATTGCTGCTCCTGAAGCGTCATGCTGTCGTGTATCCAGCTAAGCTGACGCTCCAGTCCTGTCTGATCATAAAGCCTGTCCAGCAACTGATCTTTTTCAGAAGACGCCAGGGCATTAGTAATAAAAAGCAGGGGAGCGAACAACCATACAACTACTAATCTCTTTCCATCCATAGTCAGAGCCGTGTTGATACCGTTTATTGGGAAAGGATGCTGGCTACATGACGAAGCCAGCACTTGATAAACGTCAGCCAAAGCAGACTTTGACCCACACTTTTACCATACCCTTCTGAAAATCAGTCGTAAAGCTTACTGACGATGGCTGTAACCGCCGTTTCTACCCGTAAAATGCGAGGACCAAGATGAATTCGCTGAAAACCGGCCTGCTCAAGCTTATCAACTTCATACTCAATAAAGCCCCCCTCGGGTCCGATAGCGAGCACTGCCGGTTCGGTAATCTGATGAGGGCAACATTCACCCCCAACCGGATGTGCCACCAATCCCCGCTTACCTTCCAGTAATGCTGGCAAGCGATCTTCCACAAACGGTTTGAAGCGCTTCTCCAAAACCACCTCTGGCAATACCGTATCTCTAGCCTGCTCGAGCCCCAGAATCAGCTGCTCCCGTACTTTCTCCGGAGTCAGCCAGGGGGACTGCCAGAAACTTTTTTCTACCCGATAGCTGTTCATCAGAATAATTTTCTTAACCCCAAGTGCAGTCAGGTGCTGAAGTGAACGCTTAAGCATTTTTGGTCGGGGCAAAGCCAGCAAAACCGTGAGTGGTAAAGCAACAGGTGGCGATAGATCCAGATCAACCTCCAACCGCATTTTTTCAGCGGATATGTGAGTAATAACACCGGTTCCAACGTTACCGTTAATGACACCGACACGAAGTTCATCGCCCTCTTTAGCCTGATGAACTTCCAGAACATGTCTTAACTGCCGTTGATCCAGCTCTACATGCCGCTCATCAATAAAGTGTTGGGATTCTAAAAGGAGAAGATTCATCTAAACAGCCATAAGCAGGAAACGCCGGAAAACAGAGTCGGCATATTCATTTCAAAAAAATTTTTTTGTTCGACGTTAACTCAGCGCCACGCCTTTTCGATAGTCATCCACCAGCCGATCAATCTCACCAAGCACCTGATCAATGGCTACGGATGAAAGCTTAATACTACCAGAGACCAGTTCCAGCCTTAACGTATCCACAGAGGAAAACTCATCACGAATCAGTGTTTTCAGGGGCTGAAAGCCGGGATCAGAAAGAAGCCAGACCAGGCCGTTCTGAACCACTTCCACAGGAACTTCAAACGGTGAATGCTGATAAAAATGACCAGAAGACAAGAGCTTCTGGCCATTTTCGATATGGGGGTATGGCATACTTCCTCCCTGAAACAACCCTGGCCTGAATCCATACAATGGCTGCAGTAAAAAAATGACCTTTCTTTTACTTTAGCCAATGCAAAACAGACTAATGCCGTCACCGGGAGAGATTGCTTTATGCCTCTTCTTCAACGCCCTTCCGGCTTTTGACAAACCGGGCAAAGACAATACCGCATTCAAACAGCAGCCACATGGGAATCGCTAAAAGCGCCTGGGAGATAATATCCGGCGGCGTCATAATCATACCGACGATAAAGCACCCCACCACCACATAAGGGCGCTTTTCCTTCAGACTGGCAACCGTCGTCACACCGGACCAGACCAGCAGAACCGTAGCCACCGGTATTTCAAAGGCAACACCAAAAGCAAAAAACAACTTGAGAATAAAATCCAGATAACTGTTGATGTCGGTCATCACGGTGACCGACTCAGGCCCCACCGAGGTAAAGAAGGAAAAGATCAGTGGAAAAACCACATAATAGGCAAAAGCGATGCCCAGATAGAATAATAAAATGCTGGCTACCAGCAGAGGCACGGCAATGAGCTTTTCATGACGGTATAAGCCCGGTGCGATAAAGCCCCATACCTGATGGAGGATAACCGGGATGGCAAGAAAAAAAGACAGAACGATCGTTAGTTTGAAAGGCGCCAGGAATGGCGAGGCCACCTCCGTCGCTATCATGGTGCTGCCCTCTGGCAAATTGGCCAGAAGCGGTTCCGAGATATAAACGTAGATATCGTTGGCGAAATAAAACAGCCCGGCAAAAACTACCAGAACAGCAATCAGACTTTTGAGAATGCGCCCCCGAAGCTCAAGCAGGTGTTGAACCAGAGGCTGTTCTTTGTCCTTCTCTGGTGTTTGTTCAGACTTTGGCGAGTGTTCAGACATAATTACTGCTTGACCTTATCCTGAGGCTGATCGAGCCTATTATCATTCCCATCATTTACAGCCTCTTCCCCAACACCGACCTCAACAGCCATCTCAGCCCTATCAGTCCTCTCTGCACTATCAAGAACAGCGCCACTATCGACAGTACTGACCATCTCTTTATTCTGGCCGGTGTCAGGACTGACCGTTTTCTTTAAATCGTTAATCTGGCTCTGAAACTGATCACGGGTTTTATTCAACTCTTTCATAACCGCGTCGTTATGCAGCTGTTGTTTGATACCATCGACATCAAGCTCTTTTTCCAGCTCTTCCTTAACCGACTGAAAACTTCGACGAATCTTGCCCATCCAGTAAGCCGTAGTCCGGATAGCCTGAGGCAATCGCTCAGGCCCGAGCACCACCAGAGCGATCACGGCAACCAGCAATAACTCTGTAAATCCTATATCAAGCACAGTGAACTATTACACCTCTCTATCACACTCTCTATCACAGCACTGGGAAATAACTATCAGACACCTGCAGCGCACAGAAGTTCGCTCCAAAGCCGGATACACGCCCTCCACACTTTCAATCAGCTACTGCCTCAGATTTTTCTGCTTCAGAGCTCTTTATGGGTTCAGGACTATCTATGAATTCAGGACTGCTTATGCCTGGACTTTTCCAAGTCTGACTCCAGATTACGGGATTGCTCAATAGAGTCAGACTTTTCATTATCCTTGTCATCCTCCTTGTCATTTTCAGAGTTCAACGCTTTCTTAAAGCCTTTTATTGCACCACCGAGATCACTGCCCATACCCCGTAGCTTTTTGGTACCGAAAAGCATAACGACAATCAGCAGTATAATTAGCAACTGCCAGATACTGATGCCACCAAAACCCATTTCTTTCTCCTTTCAGCTCTTCATGGAGACTGATTAACTATTGAACACGTAGCCAGCATACTACCCCAATCACCGTCATGGGCGTAGTCGTATTGACACTCAGGCACTGAGAACCAGACGATGACGCTCAGGATTGCTCACGGGATGCTTTCTCATCAATACCGGAAAGCCCAAATCGACGATCCAGCTCCTTAAGAACATCAGCGGGCTCAAGCCCAAAATGGGATAACATGACCATGGTATGAAACCAGAGATCTGCCGTTTCATACACCACGGCTTCTTTGCTATCACCATATTCCGCAGCTTTCGCAGCAATCAGCACTTCTGCTGACTCTTCACCGACTTTTTTCAGAATATGATCCAGTCCCTTATGATGAAGCTGCGCAACGTAAGAGGAATCCGAATCAGCCTGCCTGCGACTGCTTAACACTTCAGTCAATCGTTCTATTATATCGCTCATTTTTTAACCCGCAGGATGATTTACAGCAACGAAAGCTGCCTTTAGGGAGGCTGCGATTAAGAATATACCACCGTCATCCCCGCGAAGGAGGCTGTCGCAAAACCCTCGTTCCCACGCTCTGCGTGGGAATGCATACGGATCTGGCCGCATGTGGAGAAACCTCTCCTTGCCCGAATCTGCGGGGGTTTAAGGCTGGTTATTCACTTGTGGCGAGTACGGTATGCATTC
>NZ_JAVRMB020000168.1:0-7523 GCF_031844845.1 Endozoicomonas sp. | reverse complement strand
GAGGGTGTCGCAAAAGGGCAAAACACCCCCCGACCGTCATCCTCGCGAAGGCGGTTGTCGCAAAACCCTCCTCGCTCCCACGCTCTGCGTGGTAGCGCCAGGACCCAACCACAGACACGATTCCTGCGGTTGGCTATGCATTCCCACGCAGAGCGTGGGAACGAGGTTTAAAAGGTAGATTAAGCCTTGAACCACAAAGACACAAAGGCACAAAGGTTTTTTGGAGTTGCCAGTGCTACGCGCTGCAAACAAAAGAAAAAGTCTTCCTTTGTGTCTTTGTGCCTTTGTGGTTCCTTCTTTTAAGGTCTTTTGCGGCACTCTCCTTCGCGGGGATGACGGTTGGGTAGGGATGACGGTGCATGGGTATTTTCTGTTTATTTGGTATTATCGTTCTGTTTACCTGATGATCATTTTTACCGTTGCCTTCCAGCCACTGATTGGCAACGATATTTGTTATTATTCGGCCTTATGACCAGTATTAACTCTGAGCAAGTTGCCTTTTGATTGAAAATCCTCTGCTATTATTGAGTGGTGCAAAAAATCGTTGGGGCTCGTATGAGTACATTTGTTTCAGAAATTACAACGGTGATATGGGAGTACTTGCTGATCTATTTACTGCTTGGTGCAGGTGTATATTTTACGGTCAGAAGCCGTTTTGTTCAGTTACGTTATTTTTTTCATGCGTGGAAGCTGGTGCTGGGTTCCCGGAAAACCTCCGGCAATGAAATTTCCTCTTTTCAGGCGCTTTGTACCAGTCTTGCTGCCCATGTCGGGACGGGTAATCTTGCTGGTGTTGCCATTGCTATTTTTATTGGTGGCCCCGGGGCTGTTTTCTGGATGTGGGTAGTCGCTATGCTGGGTATGGCACCCAGCTTTGTTGAAAACACCCTGGCTCAATTGTACAAAACCAATAATAAAGACGGTACGTTTCGTGGAGGTCCTGCCTACTACATAGAAAAAGCTCTGGGTCTTCGCTGGCTGGGTATTCTCTTCTCTGTTCTCTTACTGGTGACGTTTGGTTTTGTGTTTAATGCGGTACATGCCAACTCAGTGTCTCAGGCGGTCTCCGCGCATATGGAGCTGGATCCTGTCATTATCGGTTTAGCCATCGCCGTCATTACCTCGTTGATCATTTTCAGGGGTATTCACTCTATTGTGCGTTTTGCTGAAGTGGTTGTTCCCTTTATGGCGCTGGCGTATCTGGTTATTGCTATCGGTGTTGTGGTTGTCCGTCTGGATGAAATGCCTGCGGTTATTGCCCTGGTGTTTGATAGTGCTTTCGGGCTTCATTCTGCTACCGGCGGTGTCATTGGATACTCTGTCTATCAGGCGATGATGCAGGGGATCAGGCGAGGCCTGTTTTCCAATGAGGCGGGTATGGGCAGTGGGCCCAATGCGGCGGCAACCGCCACACCAATACCCCATCATCCGGCGACTCAGGGCATCGTATCCATGGTCAGTGTGTTCATTGATACGATGGTTATCTGTACGGCTACGGCGGCGATTGTGTTGCTGTCAGGTCAACTGGAAACAGGAAATACATTGAATGGTATTCAGCTGACTCAGGCTGCACTGGGTGGCATTGTAGGTGGCTGGGGGCCGTGGTTTATTTCTGTCGCCGTGGTTTTCTTTGGCTTTACTTCTGTGATTGCCAATTACTATTATGGTGAATCGAATCTTTTGTTTATCCGCAACAGTCCCCGTCTGTTGCTGGCTTACCGTGCAGCTGTCGTTTTTCTGGTATTTCTTGGTTCAATCGCTTCTCTGGAGCTGGTGTGGCTGGTGGCAGATTTGGCCATGGGCCTTATGGCACTGATTAATCTGGTGGTTATTGTGTTACTCAGTGGGCCGGTTATGCAGGTGCTGAGAGATTACGATAGTCAGACCCGCTCAGGTTTGACGCCGGAGTTTAACCGGAATCGTTTTACGTTTCTTGATCGCACCATTGACAGTGATGTATGGGTGAACTCAGATGATTCGGATTGTCCTGAGGGGGCTGGTGTAGATAGAGGCGATGTGCAAGATCTGAATCCTGCAGATCAGGATCTCTCGTAAGTCTCAGAATAATGGTATTTAAGGGAGGTGGCATTGTAGAAACTACCAGACTTTTGTCCTTCCCTCGATGGCGGTTGGGTTCGGGTGTCGGCTTTTATTCTCTGGGGTACGTAAGCGAACCGACCTGCGTCGAGACCGCCTTTCTCCCTTTTGTGACGCGGGAATCCATCGCGGGAAAGTGGATCCTCGGCTGCGCCGGGATGGCGAGGGTATATTCTGAATTGCCAGCTCCCGAAATATTTTTCATTTATCGGTTCTTGTTTCTTTTTGAAAAATCATTTCGATAGTTTGTTATTCCCTGAAAGAGTAAAGGGATTTAGAGTTATTTAAGGAATGTTCCATTTTCTCGTAAATATACTCTAAAGTTTTGTTCGAGCTTTTAATGATGCTGGTTGTTGGTTGTACGTATTCATGCTGCGACATTTACTTGTTTTTGGTGTGTATGGGATTAGCTGAGAAAACCTTGCAGACCTTTTAAATTAAGGCTGCCTGGTGGGCATATGGCAAATATAGCCTAATGTTTACGTGAGTGTTTGTGCCTACCTTGCAAGGTTTATTCCCTAATATTATAAAAATCGATTTGAAATAAGAATCGGTAATACACAATGCGCCGGGAAATATATGAATAATTTAATAAACTCCATTAATGGTTTGCTTTGGGGGAGTGTGCTCATGTACCTGCTGTTGGGTGCAGGTATTCTTTTCACCATAAAAACCCGCTTTGTTCAGGTTCGCCGTTTCTCAATGGCGCTGAAAATCATGCTGGGAAGCCGGGTTACTGACTGCTCTACTCATGTATCTCCATTCCAGGCATTCTGTACCAGCCTCGCTGCCCGAATTGGTACCGGAAATATGGCCGGTGTTGCGGTGGCCATTACCATGGGTGGGCCCGGTGCTGTTTTCTGGATGTGGGTGATTGCTGTGCTGGGGATGTCCACCAGTCTGGCAGAAAACGTTCTGGCGCAGCTCTACAAGACCAACAACGGTGATGGTACTTATCGTGGTGGCCCTGCTTACTACATTGAAAAAGCACTTGGACAACGCTGGCTGGGTATTATCTTTTCGATAGCGTTGATTATTGCCTTTGGTTTCGCCTTTAACAGTGTGCAGTCCAACTCTATTGCTGCGGCTTTCACCGGTTATGGTATTCCGGCAGAGGCGATTGGTATTGGCCTGGCGATACTCAGTTCCCTGGTTATTTTTGGTGGTATACGCTCCATTGCCAAAGTGGCTGAGATGATCGTTCCTATCATGGCCTTCTGCTATCTGGGCGTTGCCCTGGTGATTGTGTTTATGAATATCAGTGAGCTGCCTGCGGTATTCACACTGATTTTCAAGAGTGCCTTTGGTCTGGAAAGTGCTGCCGGTGGCGGTGTTGGCTATATGGTTTCTCAGGCGATGCAGCAGGGTATCAAGCGTGGCCTGTTCTCTAACGAAGCGGGTATGGGCAGTGCGCCCAATGCAGCCGCTACCGCCCACTCCAATCATCCAGCCAACCAGGGCCTGATGGGCATGCTGGGTGTGTTTATGGATACCATCATTGTTTGTACGGCTACGGCGTCAATTATTCTGATGTCGGGTGTGATGGATGGCAGTAGCGCAACGGGTATTGAGTTGACGCAGCTGGCGCTGGTCAGTCAGATTGGTCCTATTGGTCAGCATCTGGTGGCGGGGGCTATTCTGCTGTTTGCCTTCAGTTCGATTATTGCCAATTACTATTACGGTGAATCGAACCTGCGCTTTATTTTCGACAACAACTGGCTGGTTAATGCTTATCGTGTTGCCGTTCTGGGTATGGTTATCTGGGGTGCTACGAGTAATCTGCCAACGGTATGGGCTTTTGCTGATGCATCCATGGGGGTTATGGCGCTGATCAACCTGACCGCTATCCTGGTTCTGTCTGGCATTGTTGTTAAGGTGCTTAAGGACTTTGATGATCAGGTGAAAGCTGGCGTTACTCCCGTCTTTAATCGCCGGAAATTCCCATTCCTGGATAAGACCATGGATGCGGATGTCTGGACTGAGCACAGCTCTGGTCCGGTAGACGGTGCTGACAAGGCACAGGTTAAGCGTAATCCGGTAGCGGGTGGCTGATCCGGTTTTTGATAGTTGATGTTAAGGAAGGCCGCTTTGTTGTTGCAAAGCGGCCTTCTTTTTTATCAGGATCTGGCCCTGCTTTGATGTATGATGTGTTTCTGTTTAAACGGTAGCGCGGAAACCTTTTCTGCCAACTATTATCGCCATGGGCTCGTATCAATGAGCCTTGAATTTTTTCTTCAACAGGCTCATTCATGTCAAAAAATACTGTGGGTAATGAAAGCTTTGCTTTTGAGCAGTCATTGGCCGAACTGGAGACTCTGGTCCAGAAAATGGAGTCCGGGGATATGAGCCTGGAAGCGTCCCTTAAAACATTCGAACAGGGGGTTCGGCTAACCAGAGATTGCCAGAAAGCGTTGACCGATGCCGAGCAAAAAGTTCAGAAGTTATTAGAGCAAAACGGTGAGCTGACCACTGAACCCTTCAATGCCGTAAATGAAGAGCCTTCAGCGGGTAAAGGGCCGTAAAGATGACAAGCTCAGTGCCTCTTTCAGAATTTATTGATCAATGTCGTATACAGGTTGATCATTCGCTGTCTGCCATTCTACCCGGGGAAAGCGGTGTCAGCCCCCGGTTGCTGGAAGCGATGCGATACAGCTTATTTAACGGGGGGAAGCGAATCCGCCCTGTTCTTGCCTATGCGTCCTGTCATGCATTGGGTGGCGCTATTGCACAGGCGAGCCCTGCTGCCTGTGCAGTTGAGCTGATTCACGCCTACTCTCTGGTTCATGATGATCTTCCTGCCATGGATGACGATGAGCTGCGCAGGGGAAAGCCAACCTGTCACCGCGCGTATGACGAAGCAACCGCAATACTGGTGGGGGATACCCTCCAAAGCCTGGCTTTTGAAGTGCTGGGTAATACCCGGTTGTGCCCGGAATCAGCGCTGACTGACGGTGTCAGGCTGCAGCTTGTGAAGGTGCTTAGTCAGGCTTCGGGGCTGGCCGGTATGGCGGGTGGTCAGGCGATGGATCAATGCGCTACGGGCAGTACGCTGAATCAGCAGCAGCTTGAGTTGATGCACTCTCACAAAACCGGTGCCCTGATACACGGCAGTGTTCGTATGGGAGCCTTATGTGCAGGTGTTGTGAGTGAGGATGAGCTGGAATCCCTTGATAACTATGCCAGGGCTATTGGTCTTGCCTTTCAGGTTCGCGACGATATTCTGGACGTTATTGCCGATACTGAGACGCTGGGTAAAAATCAGGGCGCGGATATGGCTCTGGAAAAGCCAACTTATGTTTCCCTGATGGGACTTGAGCAGGCCAAAGGGTATGCAGAAGCGCTTCATCATTCTGCGATCAGTGCTCTGTCCGAATTTAACCACCGTGCTGATTTTCTTCGCCAGCTTGCCGATTACATGGTTCGAAGAAGCTATTAAATATCAGAATTGGTTTCTTCAGGGGCCAACCTTTCCTCCGCCAATTCAGAAAAGTATTGGCTAGGCTGCACGATAAGATTGTGCGATGCTATTCCTATCAGGTTGGGTGTACAATGCCAGCCGGCAGATTAGTCCAGATATTGCGAGCACATGTTTCACGAAATACCCAAAACAGAACCTGAGACACCACTGCTGGATCAGGTTAATAAACCAGAACAACTCCGCGCCCTTGAGCAATCCCAGTTACCACAACTGGCCAGGGAGCTGCGGGAGTTTTTGTTGTATTCCGTTGGCCAGACCGGTGGGCATTTTGGTGCCGGGCTCGGCGTAGTGGAGCTGACCATTGCCCTCCACTATATGTTCAATACACCCGAGGACCGGCTGGTCTGGGATGTTGGCCATCAGGCTTATCCTCATAAAATTCTCACCGGCCGGCGGGAGCGCATGTCATCCCTGCGGCAGAAAGATGGCCTCGCCGCTTTTCCGAAAAGGGATGAGAGTGAATACGATACCTTTGGTGTCGGGCACTCCAGTACCTCGATCAGTGCGGCTTTGGGCATGGCGATTGCCGCACGGGCAAAAGGTGAAAAGAGACGGGCCGTTGCTGTGATTGGTGATGGATCAATGTCTGCGGGTATGGCTTATGAAGCAATGAACCATGCTGCTGATGTGAAAGCCAACATGCTGGTTATTCTGAACGACAATGACATGTCAATTTCCAAAAGTGTTGGCGGATTGTCCAATTATCTGGCCCGGATGTTGTCCAGCCGAACATACCACCATATTCGTGAAGGCAGTAAAAAAGTCCTGAATGTGATTCCCCATGCCTGGGAGTTGGCCAGGCGGACGGAAGAACACGTCAAGGGTATGGTAATTCCCGGAACACTGTTCGAAGAAATGGGGTTTAACTATATTGGCCCTATCGATGGCCATGACCTTCCCATGTTGATTCATACCTTGAAAAACATGAGAGACCTGGAAGGTCCTCAGTTTTTGCATGTGGTTACCCAGAAAGGGAAGGGCTTTATTCCGGCAGAGCAGGATCCTATTGGTTATCATGCCATTACCAAGCTGGAGCCTCTGGTTACAGAGTCACCTAAAGTCGTTGTTCCTAAAAAGCCCAAGTACGCCAGTGTCTTTGGTCAGTGGTTGTATGATATGGCGGCAGCCGATAAGCAGCTGATGGGTATTACTCCGGCGATGAAAGAAGGTTCCGACCTGATACGTTTTGCGGATCATTTTCCCGAACGCTATTTTGATGCAGCGATTGCGGAACAGCATTCCGTAACACTGGCTGCAGGAATGGCCTGTGAAGGTCTTAAGCCGGTGGTTGCTATTTACTCTACCTTTCTGCAACGTGCCTATGACCAGTTAATCCATGATGTAGCGGTTCAGAAACTGGATGTGCTGTTTGCCATCGACCGTGCCGGGATGGTGGGTGAAGATGGCCCTACCCACGGTGGCTGTTATGACATTGCCTATCTGCGCTGTGTGCCGGGTATGGTGGTGATGACGCCGGGCGATGAGAATGAAACCCGACAACTGTTGTCTACAGGTTATCTTTATAAAGGTCCCGCGTCGGTTCGTTATCCTCGTGGTACAGGGCCGGGCGCTGAGATTTGTGCAGACCTTGAGCCTCTGCCTGTCGGTAAAGGTGAAATTCGCCGGAGGGGTAGCCGGGTTGCCCTGCTGGTCTTTGGTACATTGCTGGGTAATGCCCTGGAAGCTGCTGAGTCGTTGGACGCTACCGTTGCCAATATGCGGTTTGTTAAGCCCCTTGATGAAGCGCTGGTAAAAGAGCTGGCAGCCAGTCATGAGCTTCTGGTCACGGTTGAAGAGGGTTGTATTGCCGGTGGTGCGGGTTCTGGTGTTATGGAGTATCTGCAGAGGCAGGAAATCAACGTGCCTGTTTTGAATCTCGGTATTCCTGATGCCTACATTGAAGCCGCCAGTCATAAAGAACAGCTGGCTCAGTGTGGTCTGGATAAGG
>NZ_JAVRMB020000167.1:0-17576 GCF_031844845.1 Endozoicomonas sp. | reverse complement strand
TCTTTTATCAAAGTTTCGCCTGGCGACCATAGAGCGTTAGCCCCACCTGATCCCATCCCGAACTCAGTAGTGAAATGACGTATCGCCGATGGTAGTGTGGGGTTTCCCCATGTGAGAGTAGGTCATCGCCAGGCACCAATTTAAAAATCCCGATAGAGCAATCTATCGGGATTTTTTTTGGTTTCCAGAAAGTCATCTCATTCCCATGCTTTTAGGTCCTGTGGGTCTTCCGTGGGAATGCCTGCCGGACTCACCTAAGAGGGATATTGCTGGCGGATATATCGCAGCGCTATCATGAAGAGCGTGGGAGTGAGGTAATCATTTTTTTATGGAGAGCAATTAATAAAAAGTCATATATGGAAATGAAAAAACAGCCAGTATTTTGAAAATCCCCATTACCAGACTCATCAACATCGCCCACCCGAAGTTTTTTATAGCAAACCCATCGACCAGTTTACTGGCAAAAACCAGAATGAGTGCATTAATTACCCAGGTGAACAGGCCAAGGGTTATTACTGTGATGGGAAAGGTCAGAATCAGCAGGATGGGTTTGACCAGAAGGTTCAGGAAGGTGAGTACCAGGGCAACGATAACCGCGTGTTGGTAGCCTTTGATCTCGATGCCCGGAAGAAGGCGGGCAGAGATAAATATGATAAAACCATAGAGGGCAAAAATGAGGATCTGAAAGAGCAGAAATAACAGGATTTCCATAGCGCTACCTTTCGTGAAGGTTAGTGGGTTGATTGGTATGAGATGGTGGGTATGAAGTCTAAATATACCCGACAAATCGTACGACAATGAAAATCTATTGGCTATAGGGTTCCATCCCTTGCAAATCAATATCCAGGCAAATCTTTTTGAACGCTACCGTTGTCATTATGGATTAACAGAACTCTGTAGTTGATGATTTTCTGGTTGAAAATGGTCGTGTCGTTGCTGTTGATTCAGGGGAGGATTTGCTATCTGAAACCGGTACAGAAGCTGAAATCGTTGATCTTGATGGGAAAATGCTATTGCCTGGTTTTATAGAAGTTCATGGTCATTTTTCTGGTAGTGGTTTGACCGAAGTGAGCAGTAGTCAGAAAAACGTATTGCTGCAAGTTATTGGTATGTGTTCTCCTGTTGCCAAATAAAACAGCGTCTGATTTTTTTGGGGGAAGTGATGAAAGTATGGTTGGTCTTGCCAGTAATTCTGATGTTTACGTTATTGGCAGGTTGTGCCAGTAGACCAAAAGTTTCGGAGCAACATAGCGGCTTTCTTTCGGATTACTCAAGATTAAAACCATTAGAGGTTCGAGAAAAATCACAATTTCTTGGTTATCACGCCAGGCGCTGGAAAATGCGTCGCTATGAGAAAGTGATTATTGAGCCAGTGGTTATTCATATCAGTGATGACGTCCGAAAAAACTGGCAGGTTAAGCCTGAGCGTTATGATCAGTTGCAAACCTACTTCACGCAAAGGCTGACAGAGCGTCTTAAGCTGAAATATACCATTACTGACCAACCGGGACCTGAGACATTGCGTTTGAGAGTGGCAATTACCGGTGGTGAGCTTGGGATGAAGGCACTTGAGTTTTATCAGTTTTTGCCATGGGGGCTGGTAATTAATGGTGTTGGTGAACTTGCAGGGGTCAGGGATAAGTTACTCAATATTATTGAGGAAGGAGAGCTGGTAGATAGCCAGACAGGAGAGCAGGTCGTGGCACTGGTCGGTGGTGTTCAATATGGCCCCATTGACATGGGTGACTTCCGTGGAAGTTCAGCAGAAGAGTTAAAGCCGGTTATTGATGTATGGGTGGATTCATTCTATAGCCATCTGCGCTAGAGTTTTCAGACACTTGTCTTCCAGTTTCAACTCTCAGACCCTTTCAGGGCCTTTATTGTTTCATCAAGTGCAGATTTTAAAGTGGGGATAAGTGCTGAAGCTTCATTGAGTTTGTTGGCTTGCCCTTCCTTTTCAATGTCTGCAGCAATCGTAGCTAACCGGATTGCCCCAAAGTTATTGCTGCTTGATTTTAGTGTATGGGCCGCTCTAATCAAGACTTCAAGATTGGCATCTTTGGATGATGACTTAATATCAGCCATCAGCTTCGGAGCATCTTCGATATAACTGTTGATCAGTGCCGGGAAATCTTCTTCCATAATCTCTTTCAGGGTAGAAAAGACGGATTGATCGATTAGAGGCTGCTGATTTTCCTGCGGTGAGAGCTTCGGGCTGGCTTCAATAGATCCGGTCTCTGCATTTTTATGAAGTGGATTATCATTAATGAGCCAATGCTTCAGCCGATTTTTTAAGTTGACCACTTTGACCGGCTTACTAAGGTAGTCGTCCATTCCTGCGGCAATACACTTATCCCGGTCTTCGGTCATGGCATTCGCTGTCATGGCAATAATTGGGATTCTTGGCAATTGCTGTTCCCTTTCTCTCTGGCGAATAAGTCCCGTAGCCTCATAGCCACTCATCACTGGCATTTGGCAATCCATTAAGATGAGATCATAGGTCTGGCTGTCATATATGGTGACTGCCTGCTGGCCATCTTCTGCCAGATCTATACTGTTCAGCCCAATTTTTTTTAACATGCTGATGGCAACTTTCTGGTTTACAATATTGTCTTCTACCAGAAGTATTCGAATGCTTTCTGAAAAAACTGAAGCCTCTGATTTAAGCTCAGTATTGCCATTTTGCTGCAGATTGGAATGGTGGGAATGCATGACCTGCATTGTGGTATCCAGTAACCGGTCCTGCCTGAACGGTTTGCTCAGACATGCCGAAATCCCCGCTGCTCTCTGCAGACTCTGGGCAATAAAGCCTGTGGAGCTAAGCATGATTCTGCGTGTGGATTTTAAACCACTGTCTTTTTCAATGATTTTTGAAAGCTCCAGACCATCCATATCAGGCATATCCATATCCAGGAAGACAAGTTCAAAGGGCTGGTTAATTCTGGCTGCATCCCTGAGTTGCTCAAGAGCATCTTTGGCGGTCGTTACCTCACTGTGATTTAAACCCCAGGCAGTGAGATAGTGGTGCAGGATTTCACGATTGGTTTTATTATCATCAACGACGAGCGTCTTTATTCCATCAAGTGAATGGAGTATCTGAGATTTTGGGATATGTTGGTTTTTGGAGATTTCCATCTCAAGAACAACGGTAAAGGTAGAACCAAGCTCTCTGGTACTGACGACAGTGATCTGCCCTCCCATTAATTCAACCAGTTGCCTGGATATAGTCAGACCGAGTCCGGTACCTCCAAACTTTCGTGTTGTACTGCCATCAGCCTGAGTGAATTCATTGAACAGTGTTGGCAGAATATTTTCAGCAATACCAATACCGGTATCTTCAACGGAGAACTCAATCTGAGCAGTGGTTCGTGAACGTTCAATAAGATTGACCTTAACGCTGACTTCTCCTTCAGCAGTGAACTTAACCGCATTACCAATCAGGTTTGTTAATATTTGCCTTAATCTTACCGGGTCACCTTTTAAGGTTCCGGGAAGGTCAACATCGGTATAGCAGCTAAGTTCCAGGCCTTTCTCCCTTGCTGAACCTGCCAGTAATGTACAGACATCTTCAACAATGTCTCTGATGCTGACCTCAATATGTTCAATGGTCATCTTGCCTGCTTCAATTTTTGAAAAGTCCAGGATGTCGTTGATGATTTGTAATAATGAATCAGCAGAAGCGTAGGCCGTGTTGAGGAAATCACTTTGGGTTTTACTGAGTGTGGTATCTTTCATCAAATCAAGCATGCCAAGCACGCCATTCATGGGCGTCCGGATTTCGTGGCTCATATTCGCCAGAAAAGCACTTTTGGTTTTCGCAGCATCAAGAGCGGCCTCCTTGGCTTCATTGATCTGAGTAACATTTTCTTTCAAATCCCGGTTGGCCATTTTCAATTCACGGGTACGATTGGCAACGGTTGCTTCCAGAGTTTCCCTGTTTTGCCGGAGTCGGTCGTCTCGCTCTTTGATTTGCATTAACATCTCATTGAAACAGTCATAGAGCTGTCCGATCTCATCATTATCAAATTTCTGAACATGACGGTCGTATTGTTGATACTCAGTAATTTCGCTGATGGTATCAGCCAACTCAGTAATGGGGCGGGCAAGGAGTTGTTGCAGGCGTGAGCTCAGGATTGCTGCCAGCACGACAGAAATCAGTGCAGCAATAAGAACCAGAAATAAAATCTGGGTAAGGTGACGGTAGAGTTCACTAAAATTCGACTGGACGTAGATGGCGCCGATGAACTGACCATCCATATTAATAGGACGGTAGAGATGTAATTTTGCCTTACTGAACAGTGTTACCGGTTGGTTTAACTCTTCCAGGGTAAAAGCCCAGGGTTGCTTTTTACCTTGATGATAAGCGGCAACCCGTTCACCCGTAGAACTTAATAGATAAACAGTCTCAATTTCAGCCGTATTTGAAAAGCCATTGAGTAATTGCTCTGCGGATACGGTATCTTCAAATATGAGTGCAGCCTGGGCATTGGCTCCAATAACCTCGACCAGTGTTTCCAGCTTGTTGACCAGTAGTGATCGGGAATGGAAATATTCACTGACGGTCTGTACGCCCAAAGTGACCAGCAGAACCGAATACGCCGTTAGTAGCATGGCGTATCGTAACTTCTTTTTAATAGGCAGATTTTTAAAGGTTACCATAGTCGTTATTTAATAACCTTGGCCAGCCCCATGAGCTGGTTGCTGATTGAAAGTCCTGAGTTTTTGGTTGCACTTTGGCTAATTGCAAAGCGGATTTTACTGCCAGTACGGAACAAACCAATAATGCCGCCCTGACTGGTAAAGTTGGCATTGTCGCTGATGGTGAGTACGGGCTTGTTTTGTAAGCGATGGAGTATGCCAACCATAGTTTGTGTATCGGTATTGTGAATGAATGTCAGGTCACATAACTTTTCCAGCGGGGCTGTGTATTTTTTGTGAGTCACGGAAATACGCCGACCCATACTGAACTTGTGATTGATTTTTAATAGTTCATTGTTAATTGAGCCACTACCAATAATGCACAGAGCAAGGGTTTGTTTCTTCTCTGGCCAGGTAATGAATTTTGTGAGTTTGTAAACAATAGCAGCCTTAACTTTATCAGCTTTGGTCGCAGGATTTGCTGCCAATAAAGAAGCGCTGAAAAAGGTCAGCAGAATCACTGTCAGTGCGATATATGTACGTTTTAAGATCGGCATGAAGTTTTCTCCCCCCCCATCCGATTAATGTTGCCAGCGAAGCTGGAGGTACCATGATTCTTCGACTTCGGTTGTGCCGAGCCCACTGAAAATCTCACTGAATTCAAGCCGCTGCTTATCAAACAGATTTTGTCCAACCAGTGAAATCTCAAAGTCTTTACCAAATTTTTTGGCAATTCTCATATCTAAAGCGGTATAAGCACCAACACCAGCATTGGTCAGGTTGTCCATATAGCGCACCCATAAATCCAGATACCACTGGTTAGGTAAATTCATACTGGATCTTAAATTTGCAGTATTTGTAGCGCTTAGCTCTTCAATGAGAATCTCATTTTCTTTTCGATAGCGTTCATTCTCATGGGCTAATGCATCAATCTGAAAAGTGCTGAAGTTTGCCTGAAGCTTCCACCAGTCGTTCACCTGCCAGTCAGCAACAACCTCCAGGCCATAAGTTTTTGCATCTAACCCATTCACCAGCGTGGTTGGGAATTCAATGATTAGGTTTGGTGGTACTAAGCTAGGGTTTTCATCTAAAACACAAAGAGGAGTACCGTAGTTTTCGGTCCATGATGTTCCTGGTAAGCAGGTATTAGCATTGACGTATGCCATTATGTCTCTGTACTGATTATAAAAAGCAGTTACATCTATTCGGAAGCTATTGTTGAATAGCTCTCTATAACCAAATTCAAGTGCAGTAAGTTCCTCAGACTCCAGACTTTCGTTACCTGAGATACTCATCAAAAATGGACCATTTTGAGATAGTGTCGCTAATTGGGACCCAACAATATCATCACCAAGAAAATTAATGCCTCTGGTTGTTACAGCAGTTTCACTAATAGAAGGCGTTTTTACAGCTCTTGATAGAGACCCCCAAAAAGTTCTGTTTTCCGTTGCTTTCCAGGTCACTTTGGCGTTCGGCTGAAATTCATAACTGGTAAAATCGTTATGTTCAAACCGGGTACTTAATGCAAGACTCCAGTCAGGAGACAGCGTTATATGATCTTGTATGAAAGCACTGTATAGCTCATCGGTCCGGCTTGTCTGAGGCATTGTTATATTATTCATGTCACTCAGATTGTATTTTGTCAGCCGATATCCCAGTCCCCAGATAATGTCATGATTGTCCCATGGTAATATTTGATGTTGAAACTCAATATCTCCAATATCTCTTTTTTCGGTTACCCGGTAATCGTAGTTTTCATAGCGGTCATAGTAACCTTTGACTGAAAAGTTGCTGCCATCACTGTAATACTGCTTATAGTTGCCGATCAGATGCCCGCCCTGTTGGTCCCTGCTCAGGTCTGCAATAGTATCCTTTTCCAGAGTACCGTTGTAATTAAATAATGTTAAAGGTGGGCTGGTTGTACCATCATATATTTCACCCTGTATCGAAGCTTCGGTCCCTGTTTCTGTCCGCCAGTCTGCTCTAAGACCGGTCCGGTTTATTTTCCAGCCATCATTCGCACCAGAACCATCTGGGTTAGCCATGCCATCACGATTGAAGGTTTTGAAAAAGGCTCGATAATGACCATCATCCCCGAGTTCTCCGCCATAACGATATGCGGAAAACGCTTTTTCCTCAGAACCAAATCCGGTGGATAGCAGGCCACCCTGTGTATCTGCTGCATACTTGGTAATAACATTGATAACACCGTTAACAGCATTGGCTCCCCATAAAGCAGCCCCAGGCCCCCGAATTACTTCAATTCGGGCAACATCTTCCAGCATGGTGTCCTGAACGTCCCAGTTCACACCGGAGAACAGGGGTGAATAGACGGTTCGCCCATCAATCAGGACCAGCAATTTGTTGGCAAAAATATAATTAAACCCACGGGTACTGATTGACCAGGTATTCCCATTCAACCGGGCTACCTGCATTCCCGGAACCATTCTTAATGCTTCCGGAATGGAAGTGACGCCTGAGCGTTGAATATCTTCGTTGGTAATGACATAAACAGCCGCAGGGGAATCCATCAGACGCTGCTTTCTTTTGGATACGGAGGTAACATCGGGGACATCCAGCGATATCAGTTCTTCGAGGCTGAGATCCAATAGGGTATCGTATGATACGTCAATATCGGAACCAGCCTGGAGATTCACAGGAATAATGAGAGAGGAAAAAATACCGGCCAGCAGCAGTGAATTATATGGTTGTTTCAAGGTCCCACTCCATCGGATTGATAGAAGAAAGAAGCACTGCTGAATCATTCTTTCTTCATTCCCAATAATGCGGCGCTCTTAATTCTTGGTTTCTTAATTAATGAGGTGCCGCACTATTTACTTATTGTTGCCCTTACTAAAAACCTAGCCTGAATTTCAGGCCTTCGTTGAATATTTTACTGAGTATTCTGTACAGCCCTTAGAAATAATCCACCATCAGCAATGCCTGAACCACATCGGAATGCGGAGCAATTACTGTCAGAGGCAAATGGCCTGGCTGTCTCCATTAATAATTTTTTACGTTCGGCGGGTGTCAACGAAGGGTTTACCGCATAGCTAAGATCAATCAGGCCGGTAATATGTGGGGTGGCCATACTGGTGCCCTGCAACTCAGCGTAAGAACTATTTTTTGCTGTCTTAAGCCCTGAGTTGTATAGCGATAAGATGCCATTCCCCGGGAAGTGTGTCTCTCCACCAGGCGCCATAATATCGATACCACTGCCAAAGTTTGAGTACCAGCTTCGGTTACCAGTGCGGTTAATAGCACCGACAACAATGATATTTTTACAGTTTGCCGGAGTACTCAAGGCAACATTTTGTTGTTCATTACCCGCTGCAACTACGATGGTGACACCGGCGGCAACCACTTCATCAATGGCATCCTGGTAAGTTCGGGGGCAAGAGAGTGCAGTACCGCCAAGGCTGAGGTTAATGACATTGACCGGGTTAGGGTTGACAGGGAGTCCATAGACTTTCAGTCCTGCTGCCCATCGCATGGCTGAGACAATATCGGATGTGTAGCCCCCACAACGTCCGAGCGCCCTGAGTGGTTGGAGCCTGGAGAGCCAGGTTACACCAGAAACACCCATATTATCATTGGTTTTGGCGGCAATCGTGCCGGCTACATGAGTGCCATGCCAACTGCTTTTCTGTGTATTGGCAGGAATGGGGTTGCCAAACGACGTTCCACAGGCACCGGGTTGAAGGGAGTCCCCAGGATCGTGAGGGTTATCATCCCAGCCATCACCGTCATTGGCCATCCAGGGATCCGAAACAAAATCATAGCCAGGTAAAACCCGGTCATTAATCTCTTTGTGGTCTGTAATACCGGTATCTACAACCCCAATCACATTCTCAGTCCTGCCAATGGATATCTCCCAGGCTGCTGGCAGGTTAATACCGGCTGTCGGTTCAAAGTAATGCCATTGCTCGTTATAAAGAGGGTCGTTGGGTACTCTCATAGTCTGCATTACCAGATCGGGTTCGGCAAACTGAACCTGGGGGTCATCCTCTAATCCTTTAGCCAGTATTTTCACATCATCAAGATCCAGGGTGGCGCCGATTTCCAGCACTTCTTGCCTTTTTCCCGCCGCTACCCCATAACCACCATGGGTTACGCCCTGCTTGATAAAAGCCAGTGCCCTGGCTTCTGTGGGCTTTTCTTTAAAGTGCACAATAACCCGATCGGTTCTTTGTAAAAGAAGTCGGTAGTTATCCACTTCAGCCTGTGAAATAAAGGCTGGCGTTAAAAGCGTTGCTGCTAAAACAGTCCTTGTTAGCAATGATTTCATTAATTTCTACCTCAAGGGTGCAGTTATCAAATGCTTATCTTGTAAAGGAATTCATAGTGTTATCAATTTCGATATAACGAACTTTATGTAGTAATAACAAATGGTTAATGTTTTTTTGCAGCTCTGATTGATTGCTGTGAATAATATGGATAAGAATAGAGTTATTACCCAGTGGTCTGATCAATGATATTGGGTTGTCAGACAATTGATGGTCAGACAATTGATGCTGGTTAATATACTCAGTGGCTTCTGTAGCGCCACCTAAACCCTGATAGCACTTGGAATGAAAACCAATGATTAATCGGGTTGAATAAATCTCTTCTCTTATTTCAGCTTGAACGCTAAGGCTGATTATTATTAAAAAAATCAGGCTTGATATTTTATTGGTTGTTTTTTTGTTTAATTTCATTTTTGTTTTAAAACTACGATTTGGAATTCACCCTAAAAAAAAGTATGGTTGATAGATATCGAGGCTTCAAAATATTTTAGGTAATAGATGGCTGAACTGATACTGAACGTCACAAATCACCCTTTGATTTTGGCGGGTTTGATTTTACTGTCAACTTATCTTCTGGAAGATGCCGCCATTATTTCGGCAGCACTGATTAGCATTGATGGTTTTATTTCTCCTGAGCTGGCTTTTCTGGCGCTTTTTATTGGGATTTTTACCGGGGATGTTGGTCTTTATGGGCTTGGTCGTCTATTGGGCAAGTGGTCCTGGCTGGATAAAATAATCCCATCAGAGAAGGTAAATAAAGCGGGTGAGTGGCTAAAGCAGCGCATGGTCTGGACTATTCTGACGGTTCGTCTGATTCCGGGGCTCAGGTTACCTTCCTACGTTGCCTGTGGTTTTTTCCAATACTCATTAATGTACTTCTCGGGTTGGGTTTTCCTGGCATCCCTGGTTTGGACCGGGGTGGTTTTTACCGGAATCTACTGGTTTGGCTCAATGTTCTGGTCTGAGCTTTCTCCCTTTAAATGGTTGTTGTTGCCAGCGATGGTGGTACTCATCCTGGTTTTACATAAGAGTGTCAAACCATCAGTGGATGCTTGATTGGCTCTTATAAAGAAAAATAAGCTTTGGTTGCACCTTTATTATGGAATAAGGCGGGAGTAAGTATGGAAGCCCTGGTTAACAGAAAGCGTTGTGAATCAACCCGGATATTTATCGAGAGAACTTCACCCGACAAACCGGTTCATCCCGGAATGCCGGAGTTGGAGCCGGTACTGAAACCCATCTCTTTTTTCGAATTCTGGCCCGGTTACCTCTTTTATATACCGGTGGCGTTTCAGTGGCTCTGGTTGTCTATACGCTTTCGAGGTATAGGCCTGCCGCTGATTGCCAATCCGGCAATTCCTTTAAGCGGGATGGTTGGAGAGTCTAAATCGGAGGTTTTCTCCAGGGCTTCTGGCCTTGCAACAGAGAAGATTGCACCCTGGGTATTACTGGATGATTGGGAAACCGCTATTCAGGGAGCCAGTCTCGCACAACGGTTATTCAAGCATGCAGGTTTAGGCTTGCCACTGGTAGCCAAGCCGGATATTGGCTGTCGTGGCGCAGGCGTCCAGTTGATCAGAAATAATGATGAGCTGGTAGAGTACATTGAGAAATTTCCACCGGATGGCCGGATTCTCTTCCAGCAGCTGGTTCCCTATGAAGCTGAAGCTGGTATTTTTTATATTCGTTATCCCGGAGCAGAAAGCGGGGAAATTATCTCTATAACCCTGAAATATCCGCCTTATGTTATTGGCAATGGTAGAAATACTCTGGAGGAGCTGATTAATCTGGATCCCAGAGCTGGCAGGCTGAAACACCTTTATCTACCCAGACATCACGATCAATTGCATGAAGTATTACCCGATGGACAGCCATTTCGTCTGGCGTTTACCGGCAGTCATAGCCGGGGCTGTATCTTCAGGGATGGCAGGAAATTTATTACACCGGAATTAACCAGGGCTTTTGACAGGCTGTGCGATGATTTGCCTGAATTTTACTATGGACGGTTTGATATTCGCTTTAAAGATATTCAGTCTCTAATGGAAGGGGAGGATTACTATATACTTGAAGTGAATGGCGCGAGCAGTGAGGCTGCCCATATATGGGATTGCCGGGGCTCACTGGCTGATGCCTTCAAAACACTGTTTTTTCAATATCGAACACTTTTTAAGCTGGGAGCAATAAATCGACGTAGAGGTTTTGCTTCTCCTTCACTCAGAGAGCTGTTCAGTGCATGGCGAAGGGAAAAAAAACTGGTTGGCCGCTATCCGGGAACGGAATAGGCCAGAAACGGAATAGGAAAAATACAGAACATGGAGATGGAATCTCATGAATAAATTGTTAAGGATCACAACACTGTTTTTACTGACTGTCTGCACTCATTCCTTTGCAGATGACCACATTTATACGGGCTGGTTTAGTAGTAAGGCCGTGAGTGGCTACGACACGGTTGCTTATTTTACCGAGGGCAAACCAGTAAAAGGGAGTGCCAAATACAAATTTGAGTATCTTGATGTTGAATGGTACTTCTCTTCCGGGGAGCATCTGAATCTGTTTAAGGAGAATCCGGAGAAATATATGCCGCAGTATGGTGGCTTTTGTGCATGGGCGGTTGCTGCAAAAAAAACACGTGCACCGGGCGATCCTGACTACTGGAAAATCGTCGATAACAAATTGTATTTGAACTATGACAGGGGTGTTCAGGATCAATGGAATAAGGGTATCCCCGGCTTTATCAAAGCAGCGGATAAATACTGGCCAGAAATGAACTAGGTTTGGTCGATATAAAATTGCCAGGAGGCACAGATGGTTTATAAGGGATTTACCTGGGCGCTAAGCCTTTATATTGCAGTAGTGTTTGTGCAGTCACTGTTTTTTAAATTTACCGGTGCTTATGAAACCCTGCATATATTTGGTGTTCTCGGAGCCTGGTCGGGTTTCCAGTGGTTTGCGGATTATGGTGCCTATGGTGTTGGTTCGGTTGAGTTGCTGGCTTCCATTCTACTGTTGACATCATTGCGTCTATATGGGGCGGCTCTTGCCTCAGGCGTCATGGTCGGTGCCATCTTTTTCCATTTATTTACCCCGCTGGGCATACCAATGCCTGAGTTTGATGAAGTGGGTAATATCATTGGAGATGATGGCGGTTTATTATTTTATAATGCCTGTGGTTTGCTGGTTTCCGGGATTATTCTGACAATACTGGAATTTTTAAATACAGATAACAGAATTAAGAGATGTCTCTACCGTTAATCCATACTGCATCGTAATTATAAGACCACTGTCTTCTGGCAGGTAGCAGTGGTTTTTTCAGGCGGTTTTTCACCAGCGGCCTTCATAAAGTCTTTCATAAAAATATCGCTTCATTTTCACCTTATTGTCACTTCTCCCAAATATTCTGGTTGTTCATTTAAGCTGGCTTCGACATTATAGAAGTGAGCCAGGAAAAAACTCAGGGATAGAGGACAATATGCTGAACTCACCTTTCCGTTTACCAGGGAATACGCGCTTTGGCTTGATGGCATCGGTCATTGAGAAGTTTATTGGGCTGACAGCTCTGGAGCGAGTGTATGAGGATGCAAGTAAAACCAGCTATTCTGGTCAACAATTTCTGAAACGAGTACTGAACATCTTTGATGTGAAGTATGAAGTGGTTAAAGGCTCAGTCTCGTCTATTCCTGATTCGGGTCCATCCATCATTGTTGCCAATCACCCATTTGGGGGAATTGAAGGCGTGGCACTGGCGGATCTTCTCCTGCAGCAACGCAATGATGTTAAAGTGCTTGCCAATGAGCTGCTCTGTCGTATTCCGGAATTCAAAGATGTTTTTATTGGTGTGGATGTATTAAGCAGGCAGGCCAGAGAAAAAAACAAACTGGCCATTGCTGAAGCCCGGGCCTGGGTTGCTGAGGGCCATCAACTGTTAATATTTCCTGCCGGTGAAGTGTCGAGTTATAACAAAGTATCAGGCAGTATTTGTGACCCTGACTGGAGAAATACCGCAAGCTCAATTGCCTTGAATACTAAAGCCAGAGTGACGCCTGTTTTTATAGAAGGCGGCAACAGCAGGCTGTTTCACTGGCTTGGCAGAGTCCATCCGCGATTGAGAACATTGCGACTGGTGCGTGAGCTAATTAATAAACAGGGCTCCACCTTAGGTTTCCGGGTTGGTAAAACACTGGAGACAAAAGAGCTACACTCTTTTTCCTCAAAAAAAGCACTGACCCACTATCTCCGCCTATGTACATATCTGCTCTCTTCACAGGATTCTTCTCATGGGAGTCATACGAAAAAAAAACTAGAAGATATAAAATCCCGTCGTAAAGAAGAGCCTGTTGCTGATGAGGTTTCCAGCCTGGTGATGAGAGCGGAGATTGAAAGTCTGTCAGACGATACGCTGCTGCTGGAAAAAGGAGACATGGCAGTATATTGTGCGACCTCTCGGGAGATCCCTTATGTCTTGAGGGAAATTGGGCGTCTGAGAGAGATTACCTTTCGCCAGGTGGGTGAGGGTTGTGGCCGGTCTCTCGATCTTGATCAGTATGATCAATATTATCTGCACCTGTTTCTTTGGAATAAGGGAAAATCAGAAATAGTTGGCGCCTACCGAATTGGCTGTGTTGACCATATCTTAAGAGAGCATGGTGTTCACGGGCTCTATTCACGAAGCCTGTTCAGTTACCACCAGGGTTTTATCCATAAACTGGGCTGCGCCCTGGAAATGGGGCGCTCTTTTGTGCGGCCTGAATATCAGAAGAGCCTGAGTGCATTGCTTTTATTATGGAAAGGTATCGGAGCTTATGTCGCTGCGAATCCCGAATATCGGGTTCTGTTTGGCCCGGTCAGTATCAGTAGTGATTACAGTGAAGTATCCCGTCAGTTAATGGCGGGCTGTCTTGGTATCAACAATTCTGATCAGGCTCTGGCTGAACTGGTCAAACCGGTAACACCATTAAAAAGTTCAGGCCAGTTCTGGTCTGTAAAGGACTTACAGGGCATTAATAATATTGAACAGTTGTCTTCTCTGATCCAGCAGATTGAAAAAGATAATAAGGGGATTCCCGTGCTATTGCGTCAATATTTGAAGCTGCGGGGAGAACTCGCTGCATTCAATGTGGACCCGGACTTTAATAACGCTCTGGATGGACTCATCATTGTCGACCTGTTGAAGGTTGATGAAAAAACACTATCAAAATATATGGGATCTGAGCGTTGCAGTCTGTTTCTTAAATATCACAGCGAGGCTGCTTAATCAGAAGACATTGCCTGTTCTTTCCGGTAGATCAGTGTTGAGGTGGCAACACCGAGATCTTTTGGGGGTTCATTGCCAGAGGCTTGAAAGAGCAGGTTGATCATTGCCATATGGTGCGTTGCATGGCTTTGTAAAAACAGTAACTCACGTACCGGAGAAGATTCGGTTGAGACGGTATTGCCTTCGGTGTCAATACTGGCACTGAGCGCTAGATTTATAGTTGTCGACGGGTTACTTGCGAGGCTAGCTAATTGTTGTGTGATAGACAGTAATGTTTTTAATGCTGAAACACGATTAATTTCACACTCCGGGTCTCTTTTTCGTTCATCATAGTTAATCTGTTTATGCTCCAGTCCTGCAAAAAAGCACTGATAGAATTCAATGATATGGCGAACATGAGCCCCTATCTTTTGTGAGACGGCTTGAGAGTTATCAGTGCATACTTCTGCCTGATAGCTATTTGAAGGGAGTGTTTTAATAGCCTCGATTAACTCAGACAACAGTCGTTCATTACACTGGCAGACGCTTTGTAGTGACATTTGATCCTGAACCTTATCACTGTTCCTATATGAGAAAATGGCATGATTGCTTATGGCATATTACTCGGTGTGGATTATCTTGTTCTTCAACAATACCATTCCAGTTTTGCACAGGCAGCGAGGTTTTGTATATAGCCGATACGTTCCCAACAGCATCGTTTTCCTGATATCAATAGCCCGGTTGGTTAACCGAAGCTGTGCTCTGTAAACTTCACATCAAACTCGTTAGAATGCTCGTGCCAGTCAGCCATGAGCTCGTAAAAAGCCATGTGTCAACGGGAAGCATTTTAGATCATCTTTTTGTCTTCCGGAAGGGGATAATGAGATTGGAGTCTAATGCTTTTCAGCCTTACAGACAGACGACCGAGGATTATTAAATGAGCAATATACCTTCTGAGTTACGGTATCGGCGTTCCCATGAATGGGTCAGGTTGGAAGAAGACGGAACCGTCACCATTGGTATTTCTGACCATGCTCAGGAATCATTGGGAGACGTAGTATTTGTTGAGTTGCCTGAGGCGGGTGTTGTTCTTGGCGCCGGTGAAGAGGCTGGAGCAGTAGAGTCTGTAAAGGCGGCTTCTGAGATCTATGCACCCTTGACTGGTGAAGTTATTGAAGCAAATGGAGCTTTGGAAGAGGCTCCGGAAACCGTCAATAGCGACCCATACAATGACGGCTGGTTCTTCAAAATGAAGCTGAAAGATGAAGGTGAGCTGGGTGACCTGCTTGATGCAGAAGCTTATGAGGAGTATATCGAGTCAGAAGCTTGATTTTATAAAGTCCGACACTCGAAGAGGTTGTCGCAAAAGGACAAATTAACACGTAACCGTCATTCCCGCCTGCGCGGGAAAGACGGTAGTGGTATAAATCAGCATTTTAAGACCTTTTGCGACAGCCTCGAAGGTGGGGTGTGACCAACACACCCGCCAGTATAAATATCATGGGTATATAATCGGACTTATCTCTTCTTTTAAAATCCCTACGGTTTATTTTCGCTGTCCAGAGCAGTGCACCTTTCTCAAGGACTTTGACCGCCCATGAATGATGAGCAGTTACTCCGCTATAGTCGACAAATCATGCTCCCACAGATTGATATTGAGGGGCAGGAGCAGTTGCTGGAGGCCAGAGTGTTAATTCTTGGTCTGGGAGGTCTGGGATGCCCTGCCGCACAGTACCTGGCGGCGGCCGGCGTTGGACGCATGGTTCTGGTAGATCCGGATACGGTTGATACCACGAACTTGCAGAGGCAATTGCTTTATTCCAGCCTTGACCAGGGTATCCCCAAAGTTGAAGCTGCAAAGAACCGGTTGTCGGCAATAAACCCGGGCGTTGAGTTTGAAGTTATTCAAGACTGTCTGGAAGGTGAAGCTCTGTTCGAACAGGTGAGTAAAGCAACCGTTGTTCTGGATTGTACCGATAATTTCTCCAGCCGTTTTGCGATCAACGCTGCCTGTGTCAGGGCAAGAGTTCCATTAGTCAGCGGTGCGGCCATCAGGCTCAACGGACAGCTAACCGTTTATGACCGCCGGCAGCCAGATGCTCCCTGTTACCGCTGTCTTTATGATGAACAAAGCAATGAAAACCTCAGCTGTTCCGAGTCCGGAATATTGGGACCGGTCGTGGGTACTATAGGCACGCTGCAGGCTCTGGAAACCATCAAGCTGATCACCGGTTTTGGCAAGACGTTGAATGGTCGGTTGATGATCTTTGATGCCATGACCATGGAATGGCAGACAATGGGGCTGCAGGCAGACCCGGATTGCCCTGTCTGCGGCCACGGTAATCAATAAGTTTATGGCCTTTGGGTGGGATTACAGCGCTGGAGGGCTACCTTCAACAGCTTCAAGCAGGCGGGCCTTGTAATCATGATCCAGGTCATTCCAGTGGGCTCCGATAAGAGCGCCTTCCAGTGCGTAGAGCAATACTTTCGAAACTTTGAATCCCCGGTCACGGACTTTGCAGTAGGCTGCGACAGAACCAACGTCATGGAGTTGTTCAAGGGTTCTGATGCCAACAGCGTTTAACCATTGTACGGATGTTTTACCGAGATTTTTTAATTCGATCAGATCAGTGGCCATGTACTGGATCCCTAACTCAACTCTAGCGTCCGTACCAGAGACAGCATGATTATTGAAAGTCACAAGTTATTTTTCTTAGAATAGCTCAGAACTTTGAAGTCCACTGCTAGTGTTATCAGTTATACCAAATCAATGATATTTTGACGCCTTGTTGGTACGTACTAACAAATTCCATGACGTTCCAGCTGTTTTTTTAACGCATCCTGCCAAAAGGGGTGATCGGTGTTGAGCGAGATCAGGACGGGAGCTTCTATTGCACAGGGATCTTCCAGCCAATTCAGCTGCTGTTTCATAATATCAACCGTCGCTTCGGAGGGTTCTCCTGACTTCTTAATCCGGTTATAGAGCCTCTCATTAATTGTGCTTTCCTGAGCCTTGCAGTGGATAATTACACTGGCAACCTTGAGTTCTTTTGCGATAGTTATAAATTGCTGGCGGTCTCTGACTCGCAATGCAGCAGAATCGATCACCACTGAATAACCGGATTTCAGCAGGGCCTGAGACAGGTAAGCCATTTTTGAGAAGGTCTTCTTATGAGCATCAGGGGAATAGATATTTAAGCCAGATAATCTGGATGACTGTTCCGGACTCAGGCCAAACAGGTGCTTTCTGACCACATCGGCGCATATCCAGGCACCATGAAACTCTTGGGTGATCATGCGACTGGCAGTACTCTTTCCTGAACCGGACAACCCCATCATGATAATCAAAAAGGGATCAGTCCTTTTGGCCAGATGGGAAGGTTGATAGAGCCACTTTTCGTCTATTGGTAAAGACATCATGC
>NZ_JAVRMB020000166.1:0-5929 GCF_031844845.1 Endozoicomonas sp. | reverse complement strand
CCTCGATAACCAATCGTCATTATGGTGCACCCAGTTATCTTGCAAGATAACTGGGTGCACCATAATGACGATTGGTTATCGAGGTGCACCATAACTTTTGATTACCTAGGTGCACCATATTCAACTGATGGTTAACTGGGTGCACCATTATTAACAGGTTAGCGGGGTGCACCATTTACAGTATGTCATTACGTGTTACAAGGGTGCACCATTATTGATAAACTATAGAGTCTGTGCCCTTGCGTTGTCAGTCTATTGTTCTGGTGTGCCTATGATCTTAGATCCAGTTATCTAGGTATGGTCGTACTAAATACCATCAGGGATATTGGTCGTCTGTTCTGCAAGTGGTGGGGATTTAGGAGGGAGCCCCAAAATTTTTTTTCCTCAAAATTTCAGGGCTGTTTATTATCACTGGCCAGAACTGGCAGCAGTACTTAAAGTCTTGCAGGGTAGGGGTATTAACTATTATCTGTTACCAGTCGTAGACTGTTATCCGTGTCCGCTGGGTCGATACCGTCAGTCTCAGTGTCTTTATCGGGCTTGATAATATGTTGGTTGAATATAACCGTTTGACTGGGAGCTTCTTCTTCCGGTTTCTCTGATACCTTCGAGCAGATATACGGCAGGAACTTGATAAGCAATTCCAATTTGTCCTTTGGATCATCTATTTCTGATAGGTATACCTGGATCTTTGAGAAGTCATGACACAAGGCATCCTTTAATGTATCCCGCACTACAGCAGACAGCTTGTTTGCAGAACCTACTACACGTCCACCAGTCTTAATCCTCGCCATTGTCTTTGCTCCGAAAAGTTAATGTAACTGGTCAAGTATTGACGGTATCCATTGGGCGACAATGGATTTTTACTGTTTCCTGCAAACTGGCCACCGATCAGCCAGCATAAAAAAAAGCCCCTGATCAGGAGCCTTTTCTTTACCTGGGAACCGTTTTTTCTCAGAAAGGAATATCAGGAATATCATCATCATCAAAACCATTAGGCGGCTGAGACTGATTCTGAGGCTGCTGGATAGGTTGTTGCTGAGCAGGTTGCTGATATACGGGTTGCTGTTGAACTTGCTGCTGAGGCTGAGAATAAGCCTGCTGAGGCTGTTGTTGAGGTTGCTGCTGATAAACGGCTTGTGTCTGAGGTTGTTGTTGCTGTGGTGCCTGTTGCTGAGGTTGTTGGTGTTGGATCTGCTGTGGTGCCTGCTGGTATGACTTCAGTACTGGCTCAAATTCACCGTCGATATTGAAATACTCATTACCCAGTGAGTCATAAGAAACTGAGTAATCAACCCTGACAGGTATATCTATCAATCGTTCAACATCACCTTCAACTGTATCGAATTTCGACAGTTTCAGTTTTCTGCCGTTATTCGTTTTGAATTTCAGTCTGACAAATGGTGTGCCTCTACCAGTGGTTCCGACAAAACTGATAGATCGGATAACGCCTTCAACTTCAATGAGTTCAGATTTCTGTTTTTGCTGAGTGTTACCTTGTGTATTCATGGACATATTCACTCATATTCAAGTACATAAATTTCAATGAAATAACATCAAAATACTACCTTGAATTATAGTCCAGAATTAGCCGAAAGCCCTTGATAATAAAGGGCTTGAATGGATTTATGCGGTGCTTTTTTCTGTCTCAAACAGGTCGGCAAATTCTTCTTTTGTCAGAATGGTTTTTTGCCAGAAAACAATGTGCTTACCCTTCTGAATCTCTTTGATTAGCTGGACGCATTCCCATGAATTTTTACCTTTCGTGTTCATGACACTCCAGGTTGTTTCCCAGAAAACAATACAAGGCTTCTTCAGTGACCGGGTGGCGGCAATCATTGCTTTCAAAGAAGCATGGCCACCGGATGATGGTTTTCTTATAAGAACACTGTCGGATCTCGTAACACCATTGGCCGTCATTAGGTACAGACCAGTACCTACATTGTTATCCCAATCAACAGATCCTTTTGTTTTTGCCTGCACAACGGGCATTGATCTGGAAAGACGGTCTTTTATGGCTGTAAGGTTATCTTTCTCGGAGAGCTTATATAGGCCGATCTCAAATCCTTCACCATTGGCGGGAATGGCCTTATAGGACTCAGGGACGATAAGCGACATCTCGTAATCGGATAGGCTCTTATCGGTTTCTATGGCATCAAGCATCTCATAATCATGAGAGTTTCCCGTCCATGTGCCTGTTACGTGATAGGTGGGAGATTCGCCCTTAGTCCTGTATCCCCTGTGCTCAATAAACCCTGCTGATTCAGCTTGGCACCTGGCAATGGTTCGGATAACTCTGGGGGTGTCGTGAAGGTATTCTTTGAGGTATGCGTTGGATAGCCTGGTATCAACAGGCAGTGCTGCAATGTGGGCAGCGATGATGGTGGTGAGTTTCATGGTTTCTCAACATAAGAATATTTTGGGGAGGTAACCCTCCCCGGAACCAGCTACCGTATCGGAAGCAGGGCTGCCATAGCCGTCAGGCTGTGCGTGTTTAATACTACATCAAATTCCGGTTTTTTGACAACAAATATCCTCTACCAAAATCCTCTGTAGCCTTTGCATATCAATGGCTTGAACGCCTCACCACTCTCCCGCAAAAGCAAAAAAAAACACTAGACAAAGAAACGCTTTACCCCCAGCTATTGAGGAAGGGGGCGGGGCCAGTGTCTTAAGCGCGATAGCGCGGGGGGCGAAGCCCTTATAGAACCTGGGATTTTTTCTAAATTAGTGGATTTTAGAGGATGAAACTCTTTAAAACTGCTCTGTATCCCCTGTTGTATCAGGACTTGTATATTTGTATCACCTTTGTATCGGGTAGTGTATCGGGTTAGAGGTAGGCTGTAGCCCCCGTGGTATCAGGTGTAGCGGGTAAAACAGGTGTTTTTGGAAATTCTCAGGAAAACTATTTCAATTCCCTAGCACTTTTATATTTTTTACCCGCTTTACCCGATACACTAGATACCACGGGGGCTGTAGAGGATCTGCATACCCGATACGAACCCGATACAGCCCGCTACAACGTGATACAAAAGCCATATTCTGAGTAAAAATCCTGATTTTTGAGCAAAAAAAAGTCCGAAAATATCGGACTTTTTGCGTGTTTTGAGGGTAAAAAGGTTGTTTTTTTCATATTTTTTCATGTTTTTGTGATTTTTTTTATCTTTTTTTTATACCTTAACCTGCTACAGCCCTTTAAAATAAAGGGATGCAACGATTTTGTTTTTTCCTTTTTTTGTTTTTCTGGAAAAATGAAAAAAAGTGCTGATTTACCCGATACGGGATTTATTCCCAATCAATAGAGCCTTTTAGAAATCGCTCAAAGGTTTGCCGTGCTTGGTCTAGAGAAGGAAACACCCTTACTCTTTCTGGTTTATCACCAACTCCTGTTCGGTGCATCTTTGATTCAATTCCTGCTTTGTTTAAAGCCCGTCCTATTGCTGTGGCTGGATTTCCGTATAAAGGCTTCATCTTTCTTTGATCTATCCAATTTTCACAGGCTTGATAGCATTCTTGGTTGTCCATCCATGCAGGCCAAGCTCCTGCAACGATTCCATCATTGACCAGAATGTTGTAAACCCATCTTTCTTCAGGCTTCAGGCTGTCTATTTTCTGCTTAACCAGTTCACTGGTAACAGGCGCATGGTGTGGGTCAAAATCCTCTATGGAAATATTCAGAAGATACTGAAGAAGTTTCTCCACAAACTGGTGATGATCTGGGTGTGATTGCTGCATATAAGCCCGTTCAGAGAAGTAGGCTTTATCCTGTTTTACATGCTCTGAGACACTGAGGAAAAAGTATCGCCGGTCGTCACTTTCAACAACAACGATGTTCTCGCTATTACTGGCCATGAAAATACGCATTTTGTTGGGAACCCTGATGCTGTCTATCCCTTTGCGTTCAATGCGAGTGTAGAGTTCTGAAATGAGGCCCTTGAGCATATCGCTGGCTTGCTTGCTGCCTGCAAAAGCCTCGTCAAAAAACACCAGTACCTTTGATTCCAGGGCTGCGTTGAATTTTCCTGTAACGTCTTTTGACTGAGTGGTTGCCAGTGCGTGGCCACCAATAATAGTTATCAGTGGTGCCATGAATGTTCCCTTGCCGACACCTTGCCCAGCTTTCAGCACTATCGCTACAGATGGTTTCTCCCAAGGTTTTTGAACCATGTGGGCAAGGTATTCAACGAGGTATCTGTAATCTCTTTCATCACCGGCACAGATAACATCCCTGATATGCACCAAGTATTGAGCCACTTGTTCATCGTTGAGCAGTTCAGATGGTGGAATGCCTGCCGGTTTAACTCCGAATCCCTGCCAGATATTAAGCCTGTTTCGGGGTGTTACCGTCAGTGGTGGTTTTGATGGGTCAAAGTCGAGACTTCCATCAACGAAGTTGGCGTCAGCGTGGTTGAGCCAGACATCACCTTTTGATTTTCTCGTTATCTGCCCGCCTCTGTAGCCTACGGGTATCTTTTGTTCGTGCGACCACTTGGCCTTGAACTCTTCAGCGGTGAAAAATTCAGGTTGTAACCCTGTCCCAACATCGGCACTAATCATCCTCATAATACGGTTCTTACCGTTAATGATGATGTGGTAGTAGTTCCGGTTAAGTTCTTCTATGCACTGGTTTATGTGCTGAGAAAAGTCTGGTGATCCATCAGAGCTAAGAGGGATGACATTATCGTGATAGGTGGCTTGGGACGTGACATTTCTGCTTTTGGTGGCTTTATCTTTGCCGATGGTCTTCTTGGCTTTTTTGGAATCAGCCTTTCCGTTCTGCTTTTTCGGTGCTTTTACAGCATTTTTCGCCGATGTTCTGGTGTTTTCGGTGGCGTTTTCTTGTCTGGATTCTGTTACACTTGTGTCGTCTGAGTCTGGCACGCTCGATTCCTTTTCGAGCATCCAGCGTATTCGGCAAAGTTTTTTTTTACAGGGCGGGTACATAATGCTGCGAATACCTGTAATATTTGCCTTATAAGTCTTCTTAATAACTTTCTGTTCTTAAAAAGGCTATCGCTGGATGCGGTGAAGATCTATCAGCATTCTTTGGTCGGATCACTGGTAGGTCGTTGGTTTAGCAAAAAACCCCTGAGGTAAAACTCCGGGGTTTTTTGCTATCTGCATCCGGTTCGCGCTAACTAGCACGAATTTTCAAAATCTGTCTTTATGGTACTGGTAATCATTGGATAGTTGAACAGCTATCACTGTTGCAATTAGAAATAACAATAACGATAAACCGAGAGTTAGCCCGTAAATTGCAGGGTTTATCGCGCCTCTAGCGGGATATAAAACTGGGTGCAGGCGCTTATGTTTTATGCCTGCACTTGGGCGACTAGCGTCTGGTAGTGATAAGCCTTAGTTTGTTTCAGATCCGTGATGCTTGGATCTTTCGCTTTTGGTTGTCGGTGCCGGGCTTGATGCTTTGTTTAGAGATACTGGGTTGTTTATCCATAATTTGTATCTGGCTGGCTTCTTTGTGCGGGTCGAGTACCCTCTGCCGGTAAATCTACTATTTACTCTCATTGCTTCTAATTGAGACCGAGCTTGTTTCGCCTGGGTGGTGAGCATGGATCCAGTGATGTTTCCCCAAAAATGGGTAGTGCCTGTGTCACTCATCAGTGTTCTAACGCTGATTGCATTCCCTGCGTTTTTAAGTGCTTTGGCCATTCCACAGTATTCACTGGATAGCTTGCCTCTTGCGTTTAGCCATACAGCAACCTCTGACCAGCTCCACTTTTCACCATAAGCGGGTGCCGGGAAGTCTTCTGCTGCGGATATTTGCCGTGAGTAGCGGCTGATGTTCATTTTGTTGATACCGCTTCTTTCAGCAATATCAGAGACAGTAACAGCATCGGTTTCAACCAGTGATGAAATGAATACTCCGAGGCTTTCGACCCGCTTCATTTCTTCAAGTATTACACCCTGGAAG
>NZ_JAVRMB020000165.1:0-8122 GCF_031844845.1 Endozoicomonas sp. | reverse complement strand
ACGGATCTGGCCGCATGTGGAGAAACCTCTCCTTGTCCGAACCTGTGGGGGTTTCAGGCTGGTTATTCACTTGTGGCGAGTACGGTATGCATTCCCACGCAGAGCATGGGAACGAGATGTCCGGAGGGTTTTGCAACACCCTCCTTCGCGGGAAAGACGGAGGGGTATAAATCGGTATTTAAGGCCTTTTGCGACAGCCTTCTTCGCGGGGATGATGAAAGGCTGGTGCTCTCTACAATGCCTCTTCCCTTACACACCGTAGATCGGTTCCCCATTCAGGGTACCCGAGGACCCGAGAGCCTAAAGGCATAAAAGCCAACAACTCCAGCCTTGATTGGTACATGGCGGTTAGCTCACGAGTCGGCTCGCAAGCGAACCGACCTACTTCGACTAATTTCAAAAGAGCCAGATATGATCTACAGGCACGCAGATTCCCCTACCAGAGAAAGCCAAAGGCGTTATCAGTAACTGGAGATTGAAACAGAATAAAAGGAAGGAGAGGTTAGTGGCGTACAGCCTGTGCTGTACGCCTGAATGAAGCATCAGCCGCGGTGCATAACCCGCTGCTTTTCAATACTCCATTCACGTTCTTTGGTAGTGGCACGTTTATCAAATTCCTTCTTGCCTCGTGCAAGCGCAATCTGGCATTTGATTAAATGACCTTTCCAGTAAAGCTTGGTAGCGATACAGGCGTGTCCCTTCTGCTGGGTTTCAGAAAACAGCTTTGCCAACTCTCGTTGATGGAGCAGTAGTTTCCGATCGCGCAGAGGATCCGCCACCACATGGGTAGATGCCGTGGTTAATGGTGTGATCTGGGTGCCTATCAGCCAGGCTTCGCCATCTTTCAGCAGGACGTAACTGTCTATCAGCTGGACTTTACCCTGCCGAAGACTTTTCACTTCCCATCCTGCGAGGGAAATGCCTGCTTCGAAAGTCTCGTCGATGTGGTAATCATGACGAGCCTTCTTGTTGACGACGATGGATGAATCGCCCTGTTTACCTTTCTTTTTTGCCATAGCGCGGATTATAGGAGCAGCTTGAAATAAAGTCACTAATTCTGGAGGATCGGACCAGTTTCGACAATAGCTCCAGATCAGTGAATGTTTAGCATAGTGAATATTCCTGCATTTAATAAACGCCGCATTCAAAAAACTCTATTCTGGCCGTTTGGACGGCAAAAACGGTTGAGATGTAATGCCCAACCGGTACAATGACTGCCAACCCTACCTGACCTTCTCCGTTCTTCTGTCAGCTGGCTGTTTCATTTGAGGTAGTCTTTATCACTGGTTGTACGGTTTGGGGATTTGCCGGGATTGTGTTGTTCCCGTGAAAATATCGCGTGACAACCGTTAAGAAGCTGTCTGAAAAGCTGCGTAGCTGCTTTGGTGTTCGACAACTGACTCGTAACGATAGTTTGAAAAGATGATTTCCGCTGTTTACCAGCTTGCTATCCACAATATAGCGTCACTTTTTATCTTCTGTTGTAGAAAGCTGTCCAAAGCTGTATCTGCCTTTCAAACAGCCTCTGAGTTACTAGAATAATTCGACTCATTGGTGAGCACATGTCAGGACAAAATCCGACCGCCGCAAAAAAAACCTGGGGCAACCGCTGGACCTTCCTGCTGGCTGCCGCTGGCTCTGCCATTGGTCTGGGCAACATCTGGAAATTCCCGTACATCGCCGGGCAATATGGTGGTGGCGCCTTCGTTATGCTCTACCTGATCTGCATTGCCATTATGGGTGTCCCTCTGCTGATGGCAGAAACCGCCATTGGCCGTCATACCCGTCTGAGCCCACTGAATGCCATAAAAAAGCTGACCAGTGACCTGGGTGCTTCAAAGCTGTGGGGCGTTATTGGCTGGATGGGCATGCTCGCCGGCTTCCTGATTCTTTCGTTCTACAGTGTTATTGCTGGCTGGTCGCTCTCTTACGCCTGGGACATTGTCACCGGTGCCTTTAATGGTATGACCACCGACCAGGTAGGCGATGCATTTAATGGGCTGATGTCGTCTGCTCCCCGTCAGATTTTCTGGCACACGACCTTTATGCTGATAACGCTGGTGATTACCGCCCGGGGGATTCACAAAGGGCTTGAGAAAGGTCTGCAGGTGATGATGCCGGCCCTGTTCGCACTGCTGCTGGTGATGCTGGGTTACAGCATGCTGGAGACCGGGCAGTTTATGCGTGGCTTCAACTTTATGTTCTCGGTAGATTTCTCCAAGGTGACGGGGGAAGCCTTTGTGGCGGCGCTGGGTCAGGCTTTCTTTACCCTGAGTCTGGGTATGTGCTGTCTGATGGCCTACGGCGCCTATATGCCGGCTAATAATTCTATTCCAAGAACCGCCCTCAATGTTGCGGTGCTGGATACGCTGATGGCGATTATCTCTGGCCTGATCGTATTCCCCATCGTATTTGCTTACGGACTGGAACCTTCTGCCGGCCCAGGCCTGCTGTTTGTTTCCCTGACGGCAGCCTTTGTACATATGCCAATGGGTGAGCTGTTTGGCTTCCTGTTCTTTGTATTGGTTGGTATTGCTGCGCTGAGTTCTGCAATTTCTCTGGTTGAGCCGGCACTGGCCTGGCTGGTTGAGCGCACACCGCTGAGCCGTACCGTTGCAACCGTTATTCTCTGTTCTGGCATTTGGTTTGTTGGCCTGGGTACGGTGTTCTCCATGAGTGGCGACCTGACCTTCACCCTGTTCGACAAGAACTTCTTTGATCTGCTGGATTACTTCACCAGTAATATCCTGCTGCCTTTGGGTGGTTTGCTGATCTCAATCTTTGCCGGCTGGGTAGTGAAGCGTTCTACCCTGATGAAGGAGCTGGGTCTCAGTGTTGGCATGTTCAACCTGTGGCGCGCCATGATCCGTGTAGTTGTGCCGGTGTGTGTGTTGACGGTATTGATCACCACTTTGTTCTAAAAAATACCGCTGCCCGCGGCCCGCAAAGGCGAAAGCTGTCCCGCTTTTTCGGGCAGCGGGCAGCGGGAGGCGGGAAGCGTTCTTTTATGTACCAAAGGCTGGAATGGGTTATCCTGTCCGGCCTTTTTTATGAAAGGCTCTTTTATGCCAAGGATTTCCCGTTCAGCGCTGGTCATGTATTCCACTCAACAGATGTATGATCTGGTCAGTGATATCGAATCATATGGAGAGTTTCTTCCCGGTTGTGCCGGTGGACGTATCGACCGTCAGGATGGTGAGCAGTTGGAAGCAACACTTGAGGTTACCAAAGCGGGTCTGCGTCATAGTTTTTCCACAAGGAACAAAATGACGCCCGGGTTGTCTATTGAAATGCAGTTACTGGAAGGGCCATTCAAATACTTGTCCGGCACCTGGACCTTTCATCCATTGGGAGAAAACGGCTGCAAGGTTTCTCTGGATCTTGAGTTCGAAATGAGCAATAAGCTCACCCAGGCAACCCTGGGTTCCCTGATCGGCCAGATGATGAACGCCATGGTGGATGCCTTTGGCAAAAGAGCGAAGCAGATTTATGGCTGAGATATTTATGGATGATCCTGAAATTCGCGTTGAAGTGGCTTATGCCAGGGCTAAAGAACAGAAGATTATTTCCCTTCTGGTAAAAGAAGGAACAACGCTGCTGGAGGCTGCCAGACTGTCAGGCATTGTTGAGCTTTTTCCGGAGATTAATCTGGATGAGGCGAAGCTGGGTATCTTTGGCAAAGCGGTACCAAAACCTGGAGAACAGGCTTTAAGAGAAGGCGAACGGGTCGAGATTTATCGCCCTTTGATTGCAGACCCAAAAGAGGTTCGCAAGCGCAGGGCTGAACAGGCAAAACAGAAAAAAGCAGAACAGGAAGAGGGAAACTGAGAATCACCGTGATTACTGAGTATTCTCTGGCCTGAAATCACCCTGAATGGAGCTGAGCTGATCGTTTTGGAAAAACAGTGTGACTGTTTTCTGATCACGCTCTTTGCCACCGGGCTGCAGGCTGTAAACGTAGTCCCAGCGGTCACGGTCAAAGGTATCTTCCAGAAGAGGAGTACCCATAACGTATTGAACCTGGGCACGGGTCAGCCCCGGGCGGAGCTGGTCAACCATTTCCTGGGTAATGACATTTCCCTGCTGAATATCAATTTTATAGGCACCGGGGAAACTGATAAGCTTCGAACCACTGTCCGTGGAGCTGGCGCACCCTGTCAGCAGGGTGGTTGAAATAAGTGCGGCGGCCAGGGCGATCGTGGTTTTTTGCATTGGATTCAGACTTCCACTATCTTGCTCAAAAAGGACTTGCAACTGGCTCATGGGAGCCACTGAAAAAGTTGCACAAAAATGCGATAATAGCAGGATTATCTTGCCAAGGGTTAGGGGAACGTATTGGAAAATCAAGAGTTGCGCAAAGCAGGATTGAAAGTCACCCTGCCTCGAGTGAAGATTCTGCAGATCCTTGAATGCGCGCAGGATAAGCACCTGTCCGCTGAAGATGTCTACAAAGCACTGCTGGAAGCGGAAGAAGATGTGGGGCTGGCCACGGTCTATCGGGTACTGACCCAGTTTGAGAGTGCAGGTCTGGTGGTTCGCCATAACTTTGATGGCGGTCACTCAGTCTTTGAGCTTTCCCGTGGTGAACACCATGACCATATGGTGTGTATGGAAACCGGAGATGTGGTCGAGTTTGTTGATGAAGAAATTGAAAAACGACAGCGGGCTATTGCCGAAAAGCACGGTTTTGAAATCGTTGATCACAACCTTGTGATCTATGTGCGCCCAAAGAAGAAAAAATAAAAAAAGTAGATGTAGCGAGATTTTCTAACCTGTGAGATGACTCACCCCCCGACCTTGTTGCCGGGGGTTTGTTTTGCCGTGAAAAAAAAGCGTTGAACCACAAAGGCACAAAGTTTTTAAAAGTGCTTTTCTTTCATAGCCTGAGGGTGACGAACTATCGTCATGAGAACTTGTGTGTTTAAGCTTTTTAAGCTTGAGCCTGAAACAGCATCTCCTGGGCATGACTCAACGTTGGCGCAGTAAGTTCAACACCACCCAGCATTCTGGCAATCTCAGTCACACGACGTTCACCGTCCAGTTCAAGAATACGAGTACTCGACGCTTTACGACTGACTTTTTTACTCACATGCAAATGCTGATGAGCCCGGGAAGCCACCTGTGGCTGATGAGTAACACACAATACCTGTCCGCTTTTACCCACTTCCCTCAACATACTGCCAACAATTTCTGCCGTTCCACCACCGATACCCACATCCACCTCATCAAACACCAGGGTTGGGGTAGACGCTGTCTGGGCAATAATCACCTGGATCGCCAGGCTGATGCGGGACAATTCACCACCAGAAGCCACTTTTGCTAATGGACGGGGAACCTGCCCGGGGTTGGTGGTCACCAGGAATTCAATAGATTCAAAACCCTGGGAAGCAACGGTACGGTCAGGAATTTCGGTCAGTTGAACACAGAACTTTCCTTTGGGCATACCCAGCAATGCGATTCGCTCTGAAACCTGTTTTTCCAGTTTGCGGGCTGCGGTTCTGCGCTTGGCAGATAACTTATTGGCTAACTGATTGTGTTGTTTCTGTAGCTGCTCCAGCGCAAGTTCCAGATCCGCAACCTGCTCATCATGACACTGAACTTTTTCCAGATCTTCACTGATCAGTTGTTGTCTTTCAAGCAGCTCTTCCGGCTGAACACGGTGTTTTCTGGCAAGATCAAAAATGGCACTGAGCCGCTCTTCAATCTCACGGGCTCTTTCAGGATCGGCATCGAAGTGATCAATAAAATGATTCAGTTCGCCTACCGCTTCTTCCACCTGAATCTGAGCCGAGGACAGCATTTCAAGGGTGTTGTTTATGGCGGAGTGTTCAATCTGCAACTCGCTCAGCCGGTGAAGGCATTGAAGACATAAAGAGAGTTGCTGCAGAAGGTTATCACCTTCATCACTGGCGCATATCCGGGTTACCTGATGACAGGCCGTTAAGGTTGCACCAGCCTGAGACTGCTGCCGATGCTCCTGCTCCAGTTGCTCAACCTCACCAGGCTGAAGACTAAGCTGTTCCAGCTCATTCAGCTGATAACTTAACAGCTGAACCCGCTCTTCTCTTTCCTGCTGGTCAGACAACAGGCTATGCAACTGGTCACGGGTCTGACGGTACGTTGCGGCAACCCGGGCAACGTCTCTGGCCAGAGGCAATGAACCGGAAAACTCATCCAGCAGCTCAGCATGAATGCTCTTTTTTAACAGTGACTGATGGGCATGCTGACGGTGGATATCAATTAACAGTTCACCCAGCGCCTTCAACTCAGAAAGCGTGACCGGCGTACCATTGATATAACCACGGGAGCGACCTTCACGGGTAATCACCCGACGGAGAATACATTCTGCGGTCTGGTCAGAACTCCCGGAACCTGAGCAGTTTTCATACTCTTTCTCTATTAGCCACTGTCTGGCGGCGGGAATTCGCTGAAGGTCAAAACAGACCTGAATGTCGGCCCGGTCAGCGCCATCCCGAACGCACTCACTGTCGGCCCGGCCTCCCAGTGCCAGTCCGAGTGCATCCAGAATAATGGATTTACCGGCACCGGTTTCTCCGGTAATGGCGGTCATTCCGGAGTTGATGTCCAGATTCAGGCGGTCAACGATGGCGTAGTTGCTGATGGAGATTTGGTTCAGCATGGTAGCTCTCACGATCCCAATACAATATTGGATTACTGTTTATTTATACAGTAAACCGAAGATTGGGATTGGTAAAGAAAATTCACCCTTGAATAAAAAGCCATGAACCCCATATTACGCTATCAGATGATATTGACTTTAGCCCCGGGCCATTCAACAGAGCCCCCGGCTCATACCATGAAGACAAGCTCCAGCCAGCATGACAGGCTGGATTCAAATCCGGAGAATCGTTGGAATGACTGTAGAAAACACCAAAGCAGAAGACCAGGTAGAAAAGCCTGAAGCCACCGAGGCTGAAGCCTCTGCAGATGTTGAAACAGCCGCTAAAGAAGAAAAAGAAACGGTTGATCCTATTCTGGATGAAGCTCCTGAAGCGGAAGAACAGGCCATCGACGATACCGCCAGACGCATTACTGCATGGCGCATTGATGAGTTGGAAGAGCAGCTCGGCCAGGCCAAAGACCAGACACTGCGCGCCCATGCCGAAGCCATGAACATCAAGCGTCGTGCCGAACAGGATGTAGAAAAGGCCCATAAGTTTGCCCTGGAAAAGTTCGTGAACGAGCTGATTCCCGTGGTTGAGAGTCTGGAAAAAGGCATTGAGAATGCAGAACAGGCTGAAGGTCAGCATGAAACCATGCTGGAAGGCATGCGCCTGACCTACAAGCAACTCCTGGACGCCCTTGGAAAATTTCAGGTTCTGCAGGTTAATCCGGAAGGCGAACCCTTTGACCCGCACTTCCACCAGGCCATTTCCATGGTTCCAAACCCGGATATGGAGCCTAATACCGTGATGAACGTCTTCCAGAAAGGCTACACACTTCATGGTCGGGTCATCCGTCCGGCAATGGTTGTGGTTTCCCGCACTGCCTAGGGTAAATCTCACAATGGGGCTTTTTTCGAGGTCGAGAATCTTGCACAAGCCCCTTGAAAAAGAAAATGCCGCTCCCATATAGCAAACCAAGATCGTGGTAATCACCACATGGCCGCTGCTTCACCAGACCCAACATCTGCTGAAACCATTGGGAAGCGATAACCGATTTCAAAGAATTCCGCCCTGACTTCAGGGCAATGGAGAGACTCAAAATGAGTACTAAAAAAGGCAGAATAATTGGGATTGACCTCGGGACAACCAACTCCTGTGTGGCAATTCTGGATGGCGACAAACCGAAAGTTATTGAAAACGCTGAAGGTGCACGTACTACGCCTTCCATCATCGCTTACACCGACGACGGTGAAATTCTGGTAGGCCAGCCAGCCAAACGTCAGGCCGTTACCAACCCTAACAACACCCTGTATGCCATCAAGCGTCTGATCGGCCGCCGTTTCAAAGACGACGTGGTTCAAAAAGACATCAAAATGGTGCCTTACAAGATCGCCGAAGCCGAGAATGGCGATGCCTGGGTTGAAATTAAGGGTGATAAGAAAGCACCCCCTCAGATTTCTGCCGAAATTCTGAAAAAGATGAAGAAAACCGCTGAA
>NZ_JAVRMB020000164.1:0-61231 GCF_031844845.1 Endozoicomonas sp. | reverse complement strand
TGTCATTTAAATTAAAAAAAACACTTCCTAACATTAGAAGTAAATAATGCCTAACAATAATGAAAGACTCATTATCAGTCTTCATCACAAATCAATGAACAATATAAGTTATGCACAATGAAAGACTTGACCCCAGCTTTTGTTCAGGAGAAAAGTAGAATAGATATTTGGAAAGTCCAGTTTATGGGTGTCCTATTCTTTTTCTATTCTTTTTCTTGGAATAGATATTTGGAATAGATATTTGGAAAGTCCAGTTTATGGGTGTCTTATTCTTTTATTCTTTTTTTTGGAAAGTCCAGTTTATGGGTGTCCTATTCTTTCGATGGGTGTCCTATTCTTTCGTCATAACTGGAGACGATCGATCACCCACTGGCGGCGATGTTCGTAGTTGTTTCCCGAAAGGTGATCCTGACCGCAAAGCCACGCCCGGCGGACACAACGAGCGACACAATGGTAGTAGCGTGTACTCGCCGTATCGATCAGATTTCGCCGTGGGCTGGTCATGCGTTCTCCTGTCAGGAATAAAATGGGTTCAGGAGAAAAGTAGAATAGATATTTGGAAAGTCCAGTTTATGGGTGTCCTATTCTCACTATTCTCACTTTTGGAAAGTCCAGTTTATGGGTGTCCTATTCTTACTCTATTCTTACTATTCTTACTATCTTCTTACTCCGGTGTCCTATTCTTACTCTGGTTTATGGGTGTCCTATTCTCACTTCATGGGTGTCCTATTCTCATCATTCTCACTAAAACTGACAACTCAATCATCATCAGTATTAACCATCCCTGAGTCCAAGTGATGCAGACAATACTATTGAGGGTAAATCCAGCTTTTGGATGAAAAACTAACGGATAGGATTCTAGTTGGTACAGGCTGAACCAGCACTACGCGTTTAATCAATCAGGCTTAAAAAAATCAGTCTTACAGTGGTGTCGATGAGTACAACCGACGGCAAGCAAGCACACCCTGAAACCACTGCTGCCCATGCTTTTCAGCAAAGGCTTTCATAGCGGCCAATTTGCCAACTGCACGTTGGAATCGGTTATTCCAGCCTATGGTTTTAAGCCACTCTTCTTCATCTATACCTAACCGGGTCAGAATGGGAGGAGTATCGCCGGGAATGGCTCCCCGTTTGCCCGCTTTGAGTATTCTTCCGCTCCAGTCCACTAATTCAAAGTAGTATTGACGGCTGAACGGAATGGACTCATCCGGGTTTTGTCCAGGGCATTGCAGGGGTTTGAGCAACAGGCCGGTTTTTTTATCAGTCAGATTTTTATTCAGGGCCATTATTCGTTGCTGGATGGATGTGTAGTCGGAGGCTTCTGGTGTATCGGCTATCTTTGCTCTTATGGGGTTAAGATCCACGTAAGCCATGCAAGTGAGGATAGCTGCCTCATCCAGCAAGGCTTGGCTTTTGAAGCGACCTTCCCAGAATCGGCCTTTGCAGCCATCTTCCTGATTGGCTTCACGGGCCAGATGTTCGTTGAGGCAGCGCATAAACCAGCTGATGTCTTGCAATCGCTCCCGGTATAATTGCGCGTATTCATCGACCCGGCATTGTTCTGCATCATCCAGTTTCTCACCGGCAAGATAACGCTGAACCAGCATTGGCCCATTAAATAATTGTGTCCAGCGTTTGAGCACCTCCCGGTCACACCACTGCTTCGCGGCAGAGGCGTTGATGTGCAGCACAACATGGTAATGATTGGACATGATGGCATAGGTGAACGCAGTGCGGTTCGTTTCGGGCATCCATCCGGTACATTAAAAGTCGGGGCAGAAGCAGTACTTAAAGAGGGTCAGTGGTCTGTCACCAAAGCGATGATGAGTCGCAGTGCCAGGGTGTTAATGGAAGGTCTGGTCAGGGTGCCCGGTGATAGTCTCTGATGAAATGCCTGCTATTCGTTTGATTTTTTCCCGGGGGGGGGGGTAGACAGGACTGCTTTTGCTGAATGAGTCAAACTAACATGAAACCATGGACTAGACTTGTTCAGGGCTTGTTTGAGAGATATTGAAAACTGCGATTTTCACCGTTTTTCTCTCGGGCAGGACTTGACAGGAAACATTGATAAATCCGGGTTGGTGGCTTAAGTCAGAGCTATTGACTCAGAGAGGATATTGATGATGAATCGTTCAATGGTTTTAATAGTATTGTCTCTTTATGCATTCATCTTTTATCCATCGGCAGGTGCCAGTGAGATATATCGTCTTGTTGAGCCCAGTGACACGGTAACGCAGCCAGTGGAAGTGGGGCTTCGCATGGTAAGCTGTGGTGGTTCACAGTTGTTCCGCTGTGCAAGAATAACAATGCAGATGAGTCCGGAAGCCTATGATTTACTCGGCCAGCCAAAAGAAATGGCGTGGAGCTATATCGCTGTTGGTGTGAGCATTGAATGTCGCCCTTTTGTCGGTTTTCTCAGTTGTCATCATAATAATATGAATGTCAGCTCTTCAGCGAAGATAGTCTACGATGCCACTAATGATGAGTATCACTCGCTGCAAACTGGAGGCACTTTCAAGTCGGGGGTTGGGTTTATGCTGACCTCCGTTTGTCTTCAGGATGGAGCACAATATAACTGTCAGAAAGTTTACCTGGTGAGAAACAGCTATAAAGACGACTATGTTTTCAAGACTGTCTATTTCAACTCTCTATCTCAACTCTCTATCTCAACTCTCTAACTCAACTCTCTAACTCAACTCCCCTGACTGAAGTTTTGTGACAATCTCTTGCGCGGGATGACGATGTCTATTTTAAATGGTTTATTCCCTTACTTCAGCCTTCTGGCCAGACTGGCCTGGTCCATTATCCGTGTCGCAATCTCTTCGACGGAAAACTCCGTGGTATCGATATAACGGATCTGTTCCTGACGATAAATCTGTTCTACCGCGCGTACCTCGTACTGGCACTGCCTTGCTGATGAATAATGACTGTCAGGACGACGCTCGTTGCGGATTCCAACCAGACGAACCGGGTTAATGGTCAGGCCAAAGAGTCGTTCTTTATAAGGTTTGAGCACATCCGGGAGCCTGACCCCTTTATCCAGATCATCCTCAGTAATGGGGTAATTCGCCGCGAAAATACCGAACTGTAAGCCCAGATAAATACAGGTGGGGGTTTTTCCAGAGCGTGATGCTCCCAGTAAAATAATATCGGCTTTTTCATAGTGCCTGAATCGTGCGCCATCATCGTTATCCAGGGCAAACTGAACCGCCTCAATGCGGCGGTGATAGCTGTCACTACGGGTCGTGGATCGCTTTTTACCAACCGTATAAAGCGGATGGGAACCGAGTTCACCCTCAAGCCCGGGCAAAAAAGTGGCAAAAAGGTCAATAATGTAAGCACCACTGGTGTGGAGCAGCCTGTTCACCTCTTCATTAAGTACCGTCATAAAAATAATCGGCTGGACAACTTCCTGTCGCTGCGTTTCCCTGATCAGCGTTAGTGCCTTAATGGCTTTCTCAGGAGTATCCATATAAGGAAGCGTATTGTGACGAAAGCCGGGGCCTGAAAACTGGGCAAGAAGACTTTGACCAAAGGACTCGGCCGTTATTCCAGTACCATCAGAGATAAAAAATACTGATCGCTCCATTAAAAACACTCCAGCAGCCGATTTTCAGCGATTAATAGCCTCAAATAACACCATTTTCTTCTGGTTTTGGAATACATTATTTAAAGCAGTGTTATCACAAGTAAAAAATTCTTCCAATTTATAACATTATCTAACAAACTATACCGGATTATTCCCGATGAGAGAAACAGTGTCGTCTTATTTGAAGTGCTGTGACAGCCTTTCTGCGCCACAGCATTTTCCGCGCCACAGCGCAGTAGGTACACTCTCAACGGCGAAACCAGTGGTAAATCATCAAAGCACAGGAGGAGAATGGCTTGAACATTTCATCTTTACCAAAGTTTGTGGTGAGCCTGAACGCTCTGGGTAATAGCGATGTAGGGCGGGTAGGTGGGAAAAACGCCTCGTTGGGAGAAATGCTCAGCCATCTTGGCAATGCCGGGGTACGTGTGCCTGGTGGTTTTGCCACCACCGCAGAGGCCTATCGTGATTTTCTGGATGGCTCCGGCCTGTATGATCGAATTCATACGCTTCTGGATGAGCTGAATATTGATGATATCCAGCAGTTGACACAAGCGGGTGCCAAAATCCGCCAGTGGATTATGGATGAGCCATTTCAGTCAGAATTTGAACAGGCCATTGTCAATAGTTATCGGGAGCTCTGTGGCGACCAGAAAGATCTTGCCGTTGCTGTTCGCTCATCGGCCACTGCAGAAGATTTGCCGGATGCTTCATTTGCTGGCCAGCAGGAGACGTTCCTGAATATTCGCGGTGAGCAGAATGTGCTCAGGGCTGTTCGGGAAGTCTTTGCCTCATTGTTTAATGATCGGGCTATTTCATACCGTGAGCATCAGGGCTTTGACCATCGTGATGTCGCTCTTTCTGCCGGTATCCAGCGGATGGTTCGCAGTGAAACCGGCTCGGCTGGTGTGATGTTCACCCTTGATACTGAATCTGGCTTTCGTGATGCGGTCTTTATTACCTCATCCTATGGACTGGGTGAGACTGTTGTTCAAGGCGCTGTCAATCCGGATGAATTTTACGTCTATAAACCCGCCCTGGAAGCTGGCCACTCTGCCATATTAAGACGAAATATGGGCAGTAAAGCCATTCAGATGGTCTACGGTGATACGGGTGAGACCGGTCGTTCTGTACAGACGGTGGATGTGGACCTGGCGAAACAGAATAAGTTTTCTATCAATGATCAGGATGTTCTTGAACTGGCCCGACAAGCCATGGCTATTGAGGCGCATTACGGTTGTCCGATGGATATCGAATGGGCCAAAGATGGTGATGACCAGCAACTTTATGTGGTTCAGGCCAGACCGGAAACGGTGCAGAGCCGGACTCAGTCCAGAACCCTCGAACGCTATCGTTTGCTGAAACCCGGTAAAATACTGGCGGAAGGGCGCAGTATTGGCCAGCGCATTGGCCAGGGGCGCGTCTGCATGGTGGATGATCTGGCGGATATGGATCGGGTTAAGGTGGGCGATGTGCTGGTTACGGACATGACCGACCCGGACTGGGAGCCGGTGATGAAACGGGCTTCGGCCATTGTCACCAATCGTGGTGGACGAACCTGCCATGCGGCTATTATTGCCCGGGAACTGGGCATCCCTGCGGTGGTCGGTTGTGGTGATGCCACCCGTCTGTTGAAAGATGGCCAGACGGTGACTGTTTCCTGTGCAGAGGGTGATGCCGGCTTTATTTATGACGGTGAATTACCCTTTGAACATCAGAAGAAAGATCTGGATGAAATGCCAGAGCTGTCCTTTAAAATCATGATGAATGTGGGTAATCCTGACCGGGCCTTCAGTTTTTCCAGATTGCCCAATGCGGGTGTTGGCCTGGCCCGGCTGGAATTCATTATTAACAAGATGATCGGCGTTCACCCCAAAGCCCTGCTCAACTACGACCGCATGCCGGAATCGGTAAAGCACCAGATTGATGAACGCATGGCGGGTTATGACAATCCAGTGGATTTTTACGTTGAAAAACTGGTGGAAGGCGTTGCTACCATTGCAGCGGCTTTTGCGCCGGAAAAAGTGATTGTCCGTCTTTCTGACTTCAAATCTAATGAATACGCCAACCTGGTGGGTGGCAGCATTTATGAGCCCCATGAAGAGAATCCCATGCTGGGTTTCCGGGGTGCATCCCGTTATATCTCGGAAGACTTCCGCGATTGCTTTGAGCTGGAATGTCGGGCCATGAAACGGATTCGGGAGGAATTTGGCCTGACTAATGTTGAGCTGATGGTGCCTTTTGTCAGAACACCGGATGAGGCCCGTCAGGTGATTAAAATCATGTCTGATTTTGGTCTTCGTCGGGGTGAGAACGGGTTAAGAATCATTATGATGTGCGAGCTGCCCTCCAATGCGCTGCTGGCGGATGAGTTTCTTAACTACTTTGATGGTTTTTCCATTGGCTCTAATGATATGACCCAGTTAACCCTTGGGCTTGACCGGGACTCCGGGTTAATCGCCCATCTGTTTGATGAGCGCAATCCGGCCATAAAACAGTTGATCTCCATGGCCATTCAGGCCTGTCGTCGGCAGGGAAAATACATTGGCATCTGTGGTCAGGGTCCCAGTGATCATCCGGACCTTGCCCGCTGGTTGGTGGAGGAGGGGATTGATACCATTTCACTGAATCCAGACTCGGTTCTGGAAACCTGGCTCTATCTGGCTGAATAGAACCTGAAAATAGTATCGACATAACTTCCCGGTTGTCACTCACTTCGTTACTCCCCTTGCGCGGGAGTGACGGTAATTAACTCTGAAAGGACTTCGGATTGGCGTAAAGCATTAAGGGGATATATTTCTGATAGTGGGTGAAATCTTTATCGGTTGTCAGGATGGGTATCTGCTGTTGAATGGCAACGGCGGCAATCAGAAAGTCCGTATGTGAACCCTGAATACCCTTGCGCTGGCAAGTGTTAGACAGCCCCGCAGCGCTTATATAGTCGACCGTTGAAATGGATAGCAGATCAAAAGCCGAGAGTTTGGCCTTTAGGTTGATAAACTGTTGTTCATGACGAATGCCGGTCAGTACTTTCTGGAGTATCGGGCCGATCATCACTGCCCGATGTTGCCGGATCAGCCGCTGTAAAAGGAGTGTTTCTGCTGCTAAAGGCAGGTTGGGTGCCTTGCGACGAAGCGCTGCAGACCATACGCAGGTATCGACCAGTACCATTATTTCTGCCCGGATGTATGGCGAGCCGCTTTGCCAGCGGTATCCGGTTCATAATCAATCGTTCCGAAGTCATCAAGTAGTTCCAGCTGTTTGCGGTGACGAATAAATTCTGCCAGGGCTTCATTCACTGCCGCTCTTTTGGTCTTATATCCCCCCAGTGCCTGAACCTGGGCGATCAGATCGTCATCAATAGCGAGGTTTGTTGGCATGTTGAAAGCGCTCTCCAGATAATGAGTTACACAATGGGTTACACATATTTTATGTTTAGTCTGTACTGATTCAACAATTCAAGTCCATGCATCCCTTGTACACCTTATAGCAACGGACATTTTTGAAGAGTCAGGATTATTTATACTCGGTGAACTTTGTGCATTTTGTGGTTATCCTGTTGACTGCGAATGACCACCGGAGAATAAAAATGACCTTTACCACCCCCGATCTTTGTGATGATTTTCCCGCCAGCATAAAGGTAGTTGAGCCGGGCTTTCAAAGCTACGGCGGCAACACCCGGTTCAGTGGTGAAATCGTTACGATAAAGTGTCATGAAGATAACTCTCTGGTTCGTGAACAGCTATTTAAGGAAGGCCAGGGTAAAGTGCTGGTGGTGGATGGTGGTGGTTCCATGCGCTGTGCGCTATTAGGCGATATGCTGGCTGAACAGGCGGTGGCCAATGGCTGGCAGGGTATTGTGGTGTTTGGCTGTATTCGTGATGTGGAAGTAATTGCCGGGCTGAGTCTTGGCGTTCAGGCACTGGGTGCGCACCCAGTGAAAACCGATAAGAAAGGTGTAGGAAAGCTAAATGTACCGGTTCGCTTTCATGGTGTTGATTTTTTTTCAGGGCAATACCTTTATGCTGATTTGAACGGCATTGTGATTTCGGAAGATAAATTAGCCTGATGATTTTCTGGTTTTAAAAATTGCCCTGATGGTCGCAAATTACACTCTGTTCACTCGGAGTAATGTGTGTTACGAACGGTCATTTTAATAACGTTTTTTCCTATAATAAGCCATTGTTTAACAAGCATTTTCATAACTTATTACTATTGATTATTAATTAAACTGATGTTCGGAAAATACTGATCTAAAACAACCGGTTTATTTCAAAAAGGCGAAGGTTTTCTTTTATTTTTGCGGTAATATCCGCGTCCAATAGAACGTCGGGACCCGGAGCATGTCCAAGATAGACTCCTGACTACCCTGACCACCACCTATCCTAGAACCCCCCTCCAACGGAGAAAGCTCCAGTGAGAAAGACCAAGATCGTCTGCACCATCGGCCCTAAGTCTGAATCCCATGAAATGCTGACCAGGCTGACTGAGTGTGGCATGAATGTGATGCGCCTTAACTTCTCCCATGGTGACTTTGACGAGCATGGTGCCCGTATTGCCAGCCTCCGAAAAGTGATGACTGAAACCGGTAAACGTCTCGCGATTCTGCTGGACACCAAAGGACCGGAAATCCGTACGGTTAAGCTGCAGGGCGGTAACGATGTACTGCTGAAAGCGGGCCAGGAATTTACCCTGACCACTGACACTACAGTGATTGGCGACAATACCTGTGTAGCGGTTACCTACCCGGGCCTGGCTGACGACCTGAAACCAGGGAACACAGTTCTGCTGGACGATGGCCTGATTGAGCTGACCGTAAAAGCGGTTAAGGACAAAGCCATTGTCTGTGAAGTGAAAAACAGTGGTGAGCTGGGTGAAAACAAAGGCGTTAACCTGCCTGGCGTTAATGTTAACCTGCCAGCACTGTCTGAAAAAGATAAAGCAGATCTGGTCTTTGGCTGCGAGCAGCGCGTTGATTTTGTTGCGGCTTCCTTCATTCGTAAAGCCAGCGATGTAAAAGAAATTCGTGAATTACTGGATGCCAATGGTGGCCAGGAAATTCAGATTATTTCCAAAATCGAAAACCAGGAAGGCGTCGATAATTTTGATGAAATCCTGATTGAATCTGATGGCATCATGGTTGCCCGTGGTGACCTTGGTGTTGAAATTCCGGTTGATCAGGTGATTTTTGCCCAGAAGATGATGATCAGCAAGTGTAATCAGGCTCGTAAGCCGGTTATTACAGCAACCCAGATGCTGGATTCCATGATCAAGAATCCTCGTCCAACCCGTGCCGAAGCCGGCGATGTGGCGAATGCCATTCTGGATGGTACTGATGCTGTCATGCTGTCTGGTGAAAGTGCCAAGGGTAAATACCCTGCAGAATCCGTACAGGTAATGGCGACCATCTGTAACAGTACCGATGACAGCATGGAACTCAGAGTGGAAGCGTTTGATGCAGAAATCGACGATTATCGCAGCATCACTCAGGCCGTTTGTCGTGGTGCGGTGAAAACTGCGGATCTCCTGGCCGCCAGGTTGGTTATCGTGGCTACCGAGCAGGGCAAGTCCGCACGTTCACTGCGTAAGTTCTTCCCTAAAGCTCAGATTCTGGCCCTGACCTCTTCTGAGAAAACAGCAAACCAGTTGTGCCTGAGCAAGGGTATTACTACCAGCCTGGTGCCTCAGCAGGCCAATACCGATGCTTTCTATAAGCTGGGTAAAGAGCTGGCGGTTGAACAGGGTCTGGTTCGCTCTGGTGATGTTGTGGTTATGGTTTCCGGTGCTCTGGTCGATTCAGGTACTACCAATACTTCTTCTGTCCATGTGATTGACTAATCTTCCTGATCTGAAGATTATCTGCCTTTAACTCATGTTGGCTGTCTGCCAGTTGTCAGTCAGCTAACATGCAGTTCCTATATATACCCTTTCATAACATTCCTCATTATTGGTTCAAGTATCATAACTCAGGCTTTAGTCTGCCTGCGGGTAAATACTTCTATGACTGCTGCCGACAATAAGAAGCAATGGATCGTTTATGGGGCTCGGGCAGATGAAAGGCGTTATTTTCACTGAGTTCATGGAAATGGTGGCGTCACGTTTTTCTATTGAAGTCGCCGAGCAGATGATTGAGGCTTGATGGGTTATGGATGAGAAAGCCTGGCAGAAACGATACGAGCGAGAAAAAACAGCCCGACTTCAAGCGGAAAAAATAGCAGAAGAAAAAATCCGTGAAATTTCCTGCCGTAACCTTGAATTAAAAAATCTGACTGAGAATCTTGAGCAGCAGACTAAAGAGCGCACAGCAGAACTGGAAGCTAATAACCATCGCCTTGTTGACTCCAGAAATGCGCTGCGAGCCCAGAAAAAAGAATTGCAGGAAACTAATCAGCGACTGCGGGAAAAAGCGGCGGAGTTGGAAAACGTCAGTCACCATAAATCCCAATTCCTGGCTAATGTATCTCATGAGTTGAGAACTCCGCTGAATAGTCTGATGATTCTGGCGAGTCTTCTGGCTGACAATCAGGAAGGTAACCTGACCTCTGAACAGATCCAGTCGGTACAGATAATATTTAATAGTTCCAATGAGTTACTGGAGATAATTGAAGATATACTGGATATGTCCAGGGCAGAGGCTGGCGAACTCAGTATCTATCATGAAGATATTTTACTGGGGGATATCTGGCGTAGCCTTACTGACCAGTTTATGCCAGTCAGTAAGGAGAAAGGGATTGAGTTTGAGGTGGTGTGCGCACCTGACCTGCCTGAATGGATACACACGGATCGTAAACGGTTAAAGCAAATTCTGAAAAATCTGCTGGCCAATGCTTTTAAGTTCACTCCCAAAGATGGATCTATAAAACTGGTGATCCATAAAGAAACCTGGCGTTTAGGTAAAGAGTACACATCTGAGGGGCTGGTTTTTCAGGTCATCGATAATGGCGTTGGGATTCCTGTAGAGAAACACGAAACGGTTTTCCATTTGTTTAAACAGGCCGATGGAGCCATAAGCCGTAAGTACGGTGGTACAGGTCTTGGGCTTTCAATTTCCAGAAAGCTCGCACGTTTGCTTGAAGGTGATTTGACCCTGGAAAGTGAAGAGAACAAGGGGGCTACATTTTCCCTTCTGTTGCCACCACTGACATTGGTTACTACTGAAGAGTCCATCAGGGGTGTTGACAGTGAGTTTATTATTGTCAGTGAAGAAGATACCACGGACTATTTCAGTGGCCAGCAGGTTCTTCTGGTGGATGATGATTTAAGAAACAGCTTTGCTTTATCCCGACTACTTGAAGGTCAGGGGCTCAAGGTGCATCTGGCGGAAAGTGGCGAGCAGGCATTGAGTTTCCTGGAAGAGAATAAGAACATCGAGCTTGTGTTGCTGGATTTGATGATGCCGACTATTGATGGGTGCGCAGTGCTAGCGCAGTTCAGGAGCAAAGTAGAATTACAACTGATGCCTGTCATCATACTCACCGGCAGTACACTCAAGGATGATGAGGTTCGTTGCCGGGCAGCGGGCGCAGATGATTATCTGCAGAAACCTGTGGAAGTCAGAGTGTTGATAAACCGTATTCAAAGCTGGCTGACTGCCTAGTACATGGTTTCATTGAAATTGACCGGTGACGTAGGTTGGGTCGAGCGAATGCGAGCCCCAACACAAACCCTCAGCAGCAAAAAACAATCCGCAAAAAAAACGGCACCGGCAATTCAGACTGTCAATATTTAACGGCTGTTTATGGGGGGCGGCGAGATTTGTTGGGGCTCGCTCCGCTCGACCCAACCTACCGGTCAAACCCATTGAAACCATGTGCCAGGAGGCTGCAATACTACCTGAGAAACAGGCAATAACTCCCTGTTTCTTTTGATGGTTTTCAAAATGCAGGAGTCGATAAATAGCACCGCGATACTTAAAGGCTCCGGTAATTTGTAACGACTCAGCTTTTACCAGAACCTACCATCAATCAGCTCACTTAAATAACCTGACTTTAAGGGCGGTGTCGTTCGGACATATTTTCTGATCTGCTGAAAAGCACGATTCAGATCCTGTTTTTCAGGAACTGTTATGGGGCTAAATAATATCGGGGAGATCGTCACGCATTAAAAAATGGTCAGGATTCGTTGCGGGTTTCTCTGTTTTTTTGATAATTTCGGAAATTATCGATGACAGGCTGCTCAGCGCAGTCAACAAGCCAATAGTCATTGGGCAAACCTTTGCAAACAGGACGGAGCTGGATGTATTAATATGAGCCAGTATGTCGGCAATGATGGTTCCTGCCATGCCAGTGACGGAGCTGTAAAGATAGGCTTTATAAAAAAGCACGGCGATCCAGAATGGCCTGAGCCATTTTTCCAACCTTGCGGGGATACTCGCTGGCCAGGTTATTGTATTCACCGGGATCATCCGCAACATTGTATAGCTCATGGGTTACCGTCGTGGCCAGAGGTTCCATCGTCACCCACTGTACCAGTTTCCAGTCACCATCGTTCATTCGGGTGGAATACCTGCTGAGAATGTCCAAGGTGCCATTTGCCAAACATGGCCGTCTGATAACCTGCTGCCTGAAAGCTCTCCGGCATGAAATGCTCATCAGTATGAACGCCGCCACTATCCCAGGGGAGAAGAACACTGTAAGCAACCCCAAGTCTCATAGGGTCTCGCCCGGTCATTAGTGCTGCACGGGTAGGGGAACAGATCGGGGCGGTATAGAACCGATCCAGGGTCATGCCTTCTTTGGCCAGGCTATCCAGAGATGGGGTTTCTATACCCGACCCCCTGAAACCCGGATCTGCATAGCCAATATCATCCGCCAGCATAATGATGATATTCGGTTTGTCCGGTACCGATGTCAGATTATTTTCAGCGAGTGCAGGGAAGGTCGCGACAACAGCCGTTGCCAGAGCTGTCTTTATTATTGTTTTCATTCTCATGACTCTCGGGAAGTTCTCTCAGAAAAACTCAGGCAGTTCTGGATTGTCTGGCAATTTTTATCATCGGCTCATGTCTTTTTTTTATTTTCATGGTCAGATTAACTCTGTCAGTTTATTGGTTATTTCAATAAAGCGGCATCAATTGGCAGCTGCCTGGTGCCAAGGTCGGTGTGACAGAAGCTGTCTTCATATTTCAAGCCCCAGCCAATGGTGCGATCAAATGCACAATGAGACAGCCAGACCAGGCCCAGCTGTTGGGCCATGGCTGTTTCAGTGGTAAAACCGGCAACCAGTAACAGGGTTGGCCAGATAAAGCAGTGAATCAGGTTATAGGTAAATGCGCCGAATGATTTGCTCTTGAGATAGCCCAGTAGGGAAAGGTCGGGCAGGGCAAAAGTCAGCGCAAAAAACAGCCAGGAAAAACCAAAGTAATGGTATAGATAGAGACTGCAAATCAACACAGCCGTGGCTTCCAATCGTTTCTGAATGATCGGTTCAGTGATTTTCATGCCACCTGCTCCTGTTTGATATTCAGGGGGCAGTGAACGCCGCCAGGCACTTCAATGGTGGTGACACAACGGTTGCAATGGGTGCATCCGTTAACGTAGTTATCCTGTTGAGCCATGGCATTTTTGACGTAATCAGGATCTTTGATCAGTGCCCGGCCAATCTGCACAAAGTCGATGCCTTCAGCCATCACTGTTTCCAGGCTTTCCATGGTGTGACAGCCACCGATATAAACCAGCTGGGCATTTTTTACCCGGTCCCGAACCCGTTTGCAGCCGTCCAGGAAATAGAGCTCTTCGTAGGGGTACTCCTTGAATAGTTTGGGGCCCATAAAACGGAAAGCCGCTTTCATAATCGGGTTGGTTTGTGACTCTGCCATGCCCTCAGCAATAGAATCACCCCGGAACATATGCATGACGTTGTAGCTGCTGGTGCCACCACTGGTAATCAGGGCATCAATACCGCCTTTATCAAGATGAGCCGCGACTTCAATGGCCTCATCCCGTGATAACCCACCCCGAACAGCATCAGTCAGCCCCATTTTGCCAAGAATTGGAAAATCATCACCGACGGCTTTACGAACCGCTTCCAGGGCACGAAGTGGTAAACGCATTCGATTTTCAAGACTACCGCCATAGCGGTCTGTCCGTTTATTAGTTTTAGGGCTGATAAACTGGCTAAGACCATAACCGTGACCAAAATGAATCTCGATGGCATCGAAGCCAATCTCCTTCATTATCAGTCCTGCTTCATAATAGGTATTCACCATGTAGTCGATGTCTTTTTCAGTCATGGCATCGGACCATGGCTTGCCAACGGTCAACCCCAGAGGGTTGATCATGGCCGTAGGACCTTTAGGGCGTTTTAACCGCTGAAGCTTACGATTTTTGGAGAAGTGCCCACAATGAGCCATTTGACCAGAAACTCTGGCCCCGGTGGATTTTAAATCAGTGATTATATCGCCCAGGGGTTTACGGACGTAGTCGCCCATATACATCATCTGATCGTTAACACGGCCATCTGGATCAGTGGTGCAATAACCGATAGTGGTCATGCCTGCACCACCATCACAGAACTCGCGATGAAATTTGTGTAAGGCATCGCCGGGAATTCCATCGGGGGTTTTCCCTTCAAAGGTGGCGGCCTTAATGATGCGATTACGAAGTTCAAGAGTTCCCAGCTTCGCCGGGCTGAACGCTTTCTGCAGTAACGGGCTCATTTTCTTATTGTTCTTGCTTGTGTAATGATGTTGCATAAGTTATGCAATGAGATTGCATAAATCAACTAAAGAATGCATTTTTACTTATTTCAGAGACTCATAGAATGGTTGTTGCAGATCAGTGATGGTAAAAAGAAAAACCCAGGCAGAGAGACGAGAGGAGACAAGGCAACAGGTACTTGATAGCGCCAGTCGTCTGTTTGGTAAAAATGGATATGCCAATACCTCACTGGATGACATTGCCCGGGATTGTGGGCTGACGACTCGCCCGGTATATCACTATTTTGGAAATAAGCTTGCTCTGTTCCGGGCAGTGAATGATGTGATGATTACCAGAATTCTGGATATACAGCATCAACCCCGGTCCGGCGATAAAGCCTCCCGATTTATGGCTATCTGGGACGCCTTCCTGGTTCTTTGTGATGACCCTGCTTTTCGTCAGGTAGTACTTATTGATAACCCGACCATTCTCGGACGGGAACGTTGGAAAAACAGCCCGGTCACTGCCAGGGCTGAAGCACTCCTTATGAATCAGCAGCAGGGAAGTGAGGGGCAGTATCGCCAGCAACTACTCAGTCGAATGGCCATTGCAGCCATGGCAGAAGCGGCACTTATGATTGCTGAGGCGGATGATATTGATCTGGCCAAACAGGAGGCGAGGGAAGTGGTTAATAATGCAATTTCTTTTCTATAGAAAATAGAATGGCCAATGCAATTTCAGAAAGGTGGGACTGACTTAACCAGTGCTTTAAACAGGCTTGACAGCAAAACTAAGGCTTTTAGCTGTTCTTTTTTAAGGGAGTTCCTGCAATACCCTTCATAGGCTTTTGATTTGGTGTTGGATTCTCATGGTTAACTGTTGTTAGGCGGTCTTTGCGTTTTAAAAGGGTTAACTTGACGAGGTGGTCTCCGTTTGGGGTCAGCCTTAGCCAGTTCTCTTTTGTGTTTTGAGTGGCTGTTATCGAGAAGAGATGTGCGGGGTATAGGAAAAATTTCAGGGGTATCAGCCATTGCCGGGTGGCTTTCTGCTTTTTCTCCAATGCTTTCATCGAGCTTGGGCGATGGAGCTTCATCTTTCTGCACCTCCTCTCTTTTATTAACACAATTAGCCAGAGAGGCGTCAGCGTCAGGTAAGCCTGGATCTATGGAGTGTGAGGAAGCATTACGTTTTATGAGGGCTTTGTCGGACTGTGAAGAAAGAGACTCTCCCCCCTTTGGTTGTTGTAGCTTATTGCAGGAATCCAATGCCGTGACCTGACGGGTATAAAAACTGCCAACTGCTTTTATGAGCGCCTTTAGCCTGTCATTAGGGTGATCTTGCAGGTAGTTACGGTAAGTTTGCTTAGCTACATGCAGGCGTTCGTTAAATGACATGGCTTCCTTCCCATGGCGTGTTATAAGAGATTATTTTTATAAGAATAATCCATGATTTTTAAGTGTTCAAAGCTGGAGCAGGGAGAGGATTATCAATAAGCAATATAAATCAAAAGATCAGGTGTTCAGCCAGCTTTTTGACGAATTCAGAACGTTAACCTCTCTCTTTTAATCACTGACGAGAGAAAAAAACCCGCAAATGCGGGTTTTTTCGTTAAGCGCTGTTACCCGGAATCAGAACTGCTCTTCTTCAGTAGAACCCGTTAATGCGGTTACCGAAGACTGTCCACCCTGAATCACGGTCGTCATATCATCAAAATAACCGGTACCTACTTCCTGCTGGTGGGCCACAAACGTGTAGCCTTTTTCAGCAGCAGCAAATTCTGGTTCCTGAACCATTTCTACGTAGTGCTTCATACCTTCGCCCCGGGCGTAGCTATGAGCCAGCTCAAACATGTTGTACCACATGTTATGGATACCGGCGAGGGTGATGAACTGGTACTTGTAGCCCATATCACTCAGCTCCTGCTGGAATTTGGCGATGGTGGCATCGTCCAGATTCTTCTTCCAGTTGAAAGAAGGTGAGCAGTTGTAGGCCAGCAGTTGGTCTGGATACTCGGCCTGGATTGCTTCTGCAAACCTGCGTGCTTCATCCAGATCAGGGGTTGCTGTTTCGCACCACAGAAGATCGGCATAAGGCGCGTAGGCCAGGCCACGGGCTATAGCCTGTTCAATACCGGCTTTGGTACGGAAGAAACCTTCGGCGGTTCTCCCTCCGGTCAGGTATGGTGCATCGTAAGGATCGCAGTCAGAAGTGATCAGGTCAGCAGCATTGGCATCGGTACGAGCCAGAACAATAGTCGGTACGTCGGCAACATCAGCAGCCAGTCGGGCCGCAGTCAGTTTCTGGATTGCTTCCTGAGTTGGAACCAGTACCTTACCACCCATATGGCCACACTTCTTGACGGAAGCCAGCTGGTCTTCAAAGTGAACGCCAGCAGCACCCGCCTCGATCATGGCTTTCATAAGTTCATAGGCATTCAGTACGCCACCAAAACCCGCTTCGGCATCGGCAACGATAGGCGCAAACATCTCCACATAGCCTTCATCATCCGATGTTTTGCCTGTTTTCCATTGAACCTGGTCTGCGCGACGGAAACTGTTGTTTATACGTTTAACAACGGCAGGTACTGAATCAACCGGATAGAGTGACTGATCCGGATACATAGTACTGGCACTGTTGTTATCTGCCGCAACCTGCCAACCAGAAAGATAGATCGCTTCAATACCTGCTTTAACCTGCTGAACCGCCTGACCACCGGTCAGCGCACCCAGACAGTTAACATAACCTTTCTTTGCCTGATTCCCATATACCAGATCCCAGAGCGTTTCTGCGCCCTGTCTGGCGATGGTATTTTCAATCTTAATAGAGCCTCTCAGGCGAACCACATCTTCTGCCGTGTAGGTTCTGGTCACATTTTTCCAGCGAGGGTTTTCTGCCCAGTCTTTTTCGATGCGGGCGATTTCTTCAGAGCGATTGTAACGAGCCATCTTATTTTCCCTCCCCCGGGAAGCGAGGTGTTGTTATACGACTATAAATTCAGTAAAGCATGCATGAATTCAAACAATCGTTTGATTTTCCATATCCATCCTAAACACCTGAGAAATATTCTGGTAATTTATAAGGGTTATCTTGGGTATTTTTAGAATGAATATTGCACGTGTTGATCTGAATCTGATGGTGTATCTGGATGTTCTGCTCAGAGAGCGCAATGTCACCCGTGCTGCCGAGCAGCTTGGTATTACTCAGCCCGCTATGAGCAACGGGCTTCGCAGGCTTCGGGATCTTTTTAATGACCCGCTGTTGATCAGGACCAGTGGGGGTATGACACCCACTGCACGTGCACTGGAGCTGCAGCCACTGATCCGTGAAGCGTTGCTGGCGATGGAGAAAACCATCCAGCCCAAAGAAGAGTTTGCGCCACAAACCAGTCAGCGGGTATTCAGAATAATGGCATCGGATTATGCCGAGTCCACATTGATCCCGCTGGTTTTGCAGCAAATGCGCTCGACTGCCCCGAACGTTACGCTGGATGTCTTAACCCCCAGTGACGTCACTTTTCATGACGTAGAGCAGGGCTGGGTTGATATGGCCATTAATCGCTTCGATAGCCTGCCACAGTCTTTTCATCAATTGCGAATCTGGCAGGATGACTTCTCCTGCGTGGTGCGTAAAGAAAACCCCATCCTCAACCGCTTTACCCTTGATAGCTATCTTGAAGCCCGGCATATCTGGGCCAGCAAAACAGGCATGGGCGTTGGTGTCGGGGTTAACCCTGAAGATGTTCAGCGGTTGGGCTGGGTTGATGAAGCGTTGGCTGCGGTTGGCAAAAAACGCAGGATCAGTGTCTTCACCCGTCATTATCAGGTGGCCATACTGCTGTCTGCACAAAATGATCTGATCGCAACGCTTCCCAGTCGTCTGGCAGACACACAGCGTTTCAATAGTGAACTGGCCGTGGTCAGGCCTCCTTTTGAGATTCCATCCTTTGACTTATCCATAGCCTGGAGTCCGTTATTACATCATGACTCGGCTCATCAGTGGTTGAGAAATATTATCAAATCGGTAGCGAAGGATTGATAGATTTGGTTATTTATTACTCATCCAAACAACAAATAACAGAGAATAACAATTAACTCTGTCACCGCGTGTTTCAATATGTTTTAATCTGATCACTTTCGCTGATTTCTGCGAAACAAGAGGTGTTTAGCTGTCATCCTCACCTGAAGTACAAAAAAATCAGTTGGATAACAGGAGATAAAAATGGATTGGCTAAGTGACCTGGAAACAGAACATGCACTGTATGATGTTGCTGAAGAGTGCAAGGAGTTTATAGCTGAGTCCTATTATCTGCTGATCTCTGAACAGCAGCAAGATGATGTTCTGGACGACTGATTTTCCTCGTAATTATGATCTTTTTTAGAAACCTTTTTCCTTTGAATAAAGGAAAAGGGTTTCTGTATAATTCTGCTCACCAAGATAATATCTGCATTCCTTTCTCAGCATTTCTTATTACTTCCATTGGCGAAAATAATCCTCAGAGCTAGATTTAGTCCACATTGTTGTCACGATGGACATTCGCATGTTTGCCAGTCGCTCTATTCCGGACAAGGTATGTACTATTCAGGATTTACAATTCCTGGCCAGAAAACGAGTCCCGAAAATGTTTTATGACTACGTCGATTCTGGCTCCTGGACAGAAGGAACTTATAGACATAATGAAAGTGACTTCAGTAAAGTCTTGTTTCGCCAGCGTGTTGGCAGGGATGTTTCGCAACGAACTACATCCTCAATTATGGCCCGAACCCCAGTGGCCATGCCGGTTGCCCTGGCCCCCGTCGGCCTGACCGGCATGCAATATGCCGGGGGTGAGATTCTTGCAGCCCGGGCGGCGGAAGCATTTGGTGTTCCTTTTACTCTATCCACTCTGAGTATCTGCTCTGTCGAAGCGGTTTCAGAGCATACAAAACAGCCTTTCTGGTTTCAGCTCTATGTATTTAAAGATCGCGATTTTACTCAACAATTAATGGCAAGAGCCAGGGTAGCTGGTTGTAATACACTGGTTGTCACACTGGATTTACCGGTTATGGGTCAACGACACAGGGATGTGAAAAACCAGCTCTCAGCGCCGCCCAAAATTTCCTTATCCTCTCTTATGCAGTTTCTGAATCGTCCCGCGTGGTGTCTTAATATGATGCGCTGCCGTCACCGGACCTTTGGCAACATTGTCGGGCATGCCAAAGGCGTTTCAAACCTCAGTTCTCTGGCCTCATGGACATCAGAGCAGCTGGATGCAACGCTGACCTGGAAAGATATTCAGTGGATCCGGGATCAATGGGATGGTTTTTTGATTCTGAAAGGCATACTTGATACCGAGGATTTATATCAGGCAATAGATATTGGTGCCCAGGCCGTTGTGGTTTCTAACCATGGGGGGCGTCAACTGGACGGAGCGCCATCAACCATCAGTATATTGCCTGAGATTATAAAAGCCGCGAATAATCAGGTTGAGATATATATGGATGGAGGTATCCGCTCCGGTCAGGATGTATTAAAGGCCATTGCACTCGGAGCCCGAGGCGTTTTTATTGGCCGTGCGTTCTCTTATGGCCTGGGGGCTGCCGGAGAATCCGGTGTAACCCGAGCTCTGGAAATTATCCATAAAGAGATGGACACGACCATGGCATTGCTTGGTGAACGGGAGGCTGCTGATATTGGCCTGCATAATCTGCTTTTACCCTGAGAATTCATCGGTTCAGGCAGGTAGCTGTACCATTCACATGAGAAATATCCGGCATTACGGTTGTAAATTGGAAATCGTGCTGTGCCTGGATATCATGAACATCGAATTGATTTTGTTTGAAATGGTCGGTAGATAGTTTCAGGTTCAAATTCTGTCTATCCACTCGTTGACTTTTTCAGAGGCTGAGCAGCAGGATAGTGCTGGCAACAGTTAATAATAATGACAATCAGGAAATGAGGTTGAAATGACTGAACGTATCCAGAAGGGTGGCCTGCAAATAGCAACGGTACTCTACGATTTACTGGTCAATGAGATTGTACCTGGAACCGGGGTTGATGCTGATCAATTCTGGCAGTCCCTGGAAGATCTGGTGCAAGACCTTGCCCCTGAAAACAAGGTATTACTGGCTCATCGTGATGAATTTCAGCAGAAAATTGATAACTGGCATCGGCAGAATGTCTATACACCGGATACTCGTCCTGCCTATAAGTCTTTCCTTGAGAATATTGGGTATCTGTTACCGGAAGGTGATGATTTCGCCATTACCACTGAAAATGTGGACAGTGAAATTGCTATTCAGGCTGGCCCCCAGCTGGTAGTACCCGTTATGAATGCCCGATTTGCTCTGAACGCAGCCAATGCACGTTGGGGCAGTCTATACGACGCACTCTATGGCACGGATGTTATTTCTGAAAGTGACGGAGCCGATAAAGGCAAAGGCTATAACCCGGTTCGTGGCAGAAAAGTCATCGAGTTTGGTCGGGAGCTGCTCGATACGGCTGCACCATTAACTGCGGGGAGCCATAAAGATGTGATTCAGTATCAGGTAGTTGAAAACAATCTTACCGTTGCCCTGAAAGATGGTTCAGCTACTTCGCTGAAAGATACGGGTAAGTTTGTCGGCTACACGGGCTCAAAGCATAAGCCAGAATCAATCCTGTTAAAAAACAATGAATTACATATAGATATTCAGATTAACCCTGAAGGCGTTATTGGCAAAGAAGACGCTGCAGGTATTCAGGATCTGATCGTCGAGGCTGCAATTACCACCATTATGGACTGCGAGGATTCAGTGGCGGCTGTTGATGCAGACGACAAGGTTCAGGTATATCGTAGCTGGCTCGGTTTAATGAAAGGAACGCTTGAAGATACTTTCATTAAAGGGGGTAAGCCACTGACGCGTAAACTCAATACTGACCGGGTTTACACGGCACCGGATGGCAGTGAACTGGTTTTACCTGGCCGAAGCCTGATGTTTGTCCGGAATGTAGGTCACCTGATGACTAACGATGCCATTCTGGATGCCGGGGGTAATGAAATTCCTGAGGGCATTATGGATGCTATGTTCACTTCCATGATTGCCATCCATGATCTGAAAAATACAGGCCCGTGCCAGAACTCCCGCAAGGGCAGTGTTTATATTGTAAAACCAAAGATGCATGGCCCTGAAGAAGTTGCCTTTACCTGCAAGCTGTTCAGTGGTATCGAAAGTGCCCTTGACCTTCCTGCCAACACCTTGAAAGTTGGGATTATGGATGAGGAACGCAGAACCTCAATCAACCTGAAAGAGTGCATTCGGGCGGCGAAAGAGCGGATTGTCTTTATCAATACCGGGTTTCTTGACCGAACCGGTGATGAGATTCATACCAGTATGGAAGCGGGCCCCATGATCCCCAAAGGTGAGATGAAACAATCCCGATGGATTCAGGCCTATGAAGATCAAAATGTGGATATTGGTCTGGCCACCGGTTTACCGGGTAAAGCCCAAATTGGTAAGGGTATGTGGGCCATGCCCGATGAAATGGCCAAAATGCTGGAGCAAAAGGCGGGGCATCCACTCTCAGGTGCAAACACCGCCTGGGTGCCATCGCCCAATGGGGCAACTTTGCATGCTACCCATTATCATCAGATCAATGTATCGGCACGGCAGCAGGAATTGGCTGGCCGTAAACGGGCCAGTGTTGATGACATTCTGCAAATACCGGTTCTGGAACAGGGCAGGGAACTGTCACCAGAAACGATTCAGAAGGAGCTGGATAACAACGCGCAGGGCATTCTCGGTTATGTGGTTCGCTGGATTGACCAGGGCGTGGGCTGTTCAAAAGTACCCGATATCAACAATGTCGGCCTGATGGAAGACCGGGCAACATTGAGGATATCCAGCCAGCACATTGCTAACTGGCTTCGTCATGGCATCTGCAGTGAAGATCAGGTTTTGGCAACCATGAAGCGGATGGCGGTGGTTGTTGATCGTCAAAACACCAATGATCCGGCCTATCAACCCATGGCATCCAGTTTCGACGACAGTATTGCTTTCTCTGCGGCCTGTGAGCTGGTTTTCAAGGGGTGTGAACAGCCCAGTGGTTATACTGAGCCGGTTCTTCACCAGAAACGAAAAGAGTTTAAGCGCTTAAAGAGGTGAGGCATTCGCCTCCCTTTGGGAGGTGTCTTTGACTTTTTCAGTTTTTAAAATAGGGTTGAATGTTATTCCAACGCTGTGCAACCCCGGCTGTTCATCCAGACCCTTTTTCTCAGGAAATTTACGCATTAGCAACGACTTAGCCGGGCTGATTAAAGGGACAGCTTCTTCGCTGTGGGGTGATTTCGGGAATTCGCTGATGCTGGTCTTTCCGGTCATTCCCCGCATTTGATCCATTGTCTGTCTCACTGGTTATGAAATATCTGATGCCTGAGACCACTTTAAAACAAATAAGTTCTTTAGAATTATATGTTTTGATAATAGATACTTCCCTTCCGCTAAAGCTCTTGGTAGGTGTCACAGCGTATCCCAAAGCTGAGATCGTTAGACCAACACCCTCCTCTGTACTAATATTTCCTGATATTTCCCCCTCAAATCAACCTGTCGGTCTCTCCTCTGGAATAAGGTGACGAGGACTCGGCTTTTCTCACTTTTCTGATTTCTGCTGTACTGGTTTCAAGAATGGATAATACAACCCCTCATCCAATACGACGCTGGTTCATTATTGTTGTAGTTCTGTTACTGCTATCGACGGGAGGGTATTTTTATCTTGAATACCAGAAGCACTATCCCTCCACTAACGATGCCTATGTTCACGGGAACATTATCTACATAGCTCCGCAGGTCAGTGGCAGGGTCAGCGTCGTCAATGTGGATCACTATGAGTCTGTGCAAGAGGGCGAGATGCTGTTTCAGATTGATCCTGCCATTTATCAAGCACAACTCGACAGGGCGAGGGCAGCCTATGGCTTAGCTACAAAAGAAAATGAAGCGGCAAGTGAGGGTATTCTTGCTGCCAGTTCGGATATCTCCTCCGCTGCCGCGAATCTTCGCAGGGTACAGGTGAATTACCGGCGCACCATGACGTTGGTGTCGGAGGGTGTGCTGCCAGAGCAGGACGGTGATAATGCCCGGGCAGCCCTGACCACCGCTCAGAATGATCTGGCCAGTGCCCAGGCCCATATGGCTCAGCTGGAAGCAGAGCAGGGGATGGAAGGGACAGAAGCACCATCGGTACAGGAAGCAGCAGCGGCGCTGATGCTGGCCACCCTTAATCTGTCCTATACCAATATTTCCGCACCGATTGAGGGTGAGCTGGGCAGGATCAGTGTTCATCCCGGTAGCATCGTTAATGTAGGCCAGGCTCTGACACCGCTAGTGGTTTCCCGCAGTTTCTGGATTCAGGCCAATTTTAAAGAGGATGACCTTGGGCGTATTCAGCCGGGCATGTCTGCCAGTGTTCAGCTGGACATGTATCCAGGTAAAACCTTCTCGGGCGTGGTGGCGGCTATTTCCCCGGCCAGCGGCTCAGCGTTTTCTTTATTGCCTCCGGAAAATGCCACGGGGAACTGGGTGAAAATCAGTCAGCGATTTCCGGTCAGTATTCGCTTGCTTGATCATGATGACCAAAAAGGCACAAGTCCGTTAAGAGTCGGCTCTAGTGCCACCGTGACTGTGGACACCACGACCGCCGCCCATGACCGCTAATATCAGTCGCGCGGCAATCACCATTACCATCATTTTGTCGGCACTGATGGTGCTGATTGATATGACCGTCGCCAATGTTGCGCTGCCGAATATGATGGGATCGCTGGGTGCCACCTCCACTCAGATTACCTGGGTGCTGACCAGTTACAGCATGGCTGAAGCGATTTGTATTCCCCTGGCCGCCTGGCTGACCCTGCGTTTTGGTGAACGTAACCTGCTGATCTATTCCATTGCCGGTTTTATCGTCATGTCAGCCTTGTGTGGTCAGGCGGATTCATTAATGGAAATGGTGGTCTTTCGGATTTTGCAGGGTGCTTTTGGGGCATCGGTTATTCCGCTGGCCCAGTCAATTCTGGTGCAGACCTATTCCAGAGCTGAGCGGGGAAAAGCCATGGCCATGTTCAGTATCGGGGTGATGGTTGGCCCGATTCTGGGGCCTGTGGTGGGTGGGACTATTACCGAACATCTTGACTGGCGATGGGTGTTTTATATCAATCTGCCCATGGGCGCTCTCTGTCTTTTTCTGATTTTTCGTAATATTCACGTCAATAATCGTGGGAAGAGTTCGGTGGACTGGCCCCTGGTGCTCAGCATGGCCATCGGTATTGGTCTATTGCAGATGGTGCTGTCTCAGGGCAATGAGAAAGACTGGTTCAACTCCAGCCTGATTCTTTTTTCATCGGTCATCTGCGTATTCATGCTGGTTTTCTTTATTTCCCGTTCGCTGGTGACCAAAGGTGCCATTGCACCGGTCTGGTTGATGAAAGATCGAAATCTGGGAATGGCCTGCCTGGTGGTTGGTTGCTTTGCCATGGGAACATTTGGCGTATTGCAACTGCAGCCAATGATGCTACAGGATCTGTTGAATTACCCGGTGGAAACTACTGGCTTTATGATGGCGCCAAGAGGCTTGGCCTCAGCGGTTGTTTTGCTCTGTGTGGCACCAATAATAGATAGGCTGGACAGTCGTCTGTTAGTGCTGGTGGGGTTGAGTCTGAACGCCCTGGGTGTCTGGCTGATGACTTTCTACTCCTTTGACATTGATCCTTTCTGGATTATCTTACCAGCCATTATTCAGGGAGGCGGCATGGGGCTGGTGTTTGCCCCTTTGTCCCAAATCGCATTCTCAACGCTAAAGCCGGAATACATTACTGGGGGAGCCGCCCTGTTTAGCCTGTGCCGAAGTATTGGGGCATCCATCGGTATTGCTATTGTTAATACGTTCTTTACCCGGGTGAAGCAATCCGAATGGCATAGTCTCGGCGGCGCATTATCGTTAGATAACCCGCTGTTACAGCAGTATGCGCAGAAGCAGGGTGAGGTGATGACAGATCCGGTATTCCTGAAGCAGATTGCTGTTCTTCTGGAGCAGCAATCATCCATGCTGGCTTTCGTTTACAGTTTTGGTTTTATGATGGTGATTTATCTGGTGTTGATCCTGTTACTGGCCCTGTTCAAAAAGGGTCAGACAACAGGAGCTCCCTGATTGCTTCAGATCGCCAGTGCCTGCTCAACTGCATTGCCAATGTAATTTGATGGCGTCATCGCTTTCAGCTCCTCTTTAACATTGGCGGGCAGTTCCAGACCATCGATAAAACTGGCCAGCGTTTCGCGGGTGATGCCATCCTGACCCCGGGTCAGTGCTTTCAATTTCTCATAAGGCTGCTCAATACCATAGCGACGCATTACGGTTTGAATCGGTTCTGCAAGCACTTCCCAGGCATTATCAAGGTCTTTATCAAGGCGGGCAGGCGAGGCTTCCAACTTGCCAATACCCTTCAGGGTGGCCGCATAAGCAATAAGGCTCTGACCCAGACCAACGCCCATATTACGCAATACTGTTGAATCAGTCAGATCACGCTGCCAGCGGGAAACCGGCAGTTTGGACGCCAGATGCTGCATGATAGCGTTGGCAATCCCCAGATTGCCTTCCGAGTTTTCAAAATCAATGGGGTTAACCTTGTGAGGCATGGTGGAAGAACCCACTTCACCGGCGACGGTTCTCTGCTTGAAGTAACCCAGAGAAATATAACCCCATACATCCCGGTCAAAATCAATCAGAATGGTGTTGAAACGGCAGATGGCATCATATAGTTCGGCAATATAATCGTGAGGCTCAATCTGGGTGGTGTAGGGATTAAATTCAAGGCCAAGGCTGGTGACAAACTGCTCAGCGTGTTCCGCCCAGTTGATTTCCGGGTATGCTGATAAGTGGGCATTATAGTTGCCCACAGCACCATTAATTTTCCCCATGGGTACAATGCTTTCAATCTGCTTAAGCTGACGTTTCAGACGGTAGGCCACATTCGCCATTTCCTTGCCCAGTGTCGTTGGTGTGGCTGTTTGACCATGGGTTCTGGATAGCATGGGCTGGCTGGCATGGGTTTTAGCCAGGTGCTCAATGGCTTCAATAATATTGCCCATGACGGGTAATACCACTTCTTCCATGCCAGTTTTAAGCATCAGGCCATGGGAGAGGTTATTGATGTCTTCTGATGTGCAGGCAAAATGGACAAACTCGCTGATAGACGCCAGCTCCTCGTTACCCTCAAAGCGCTCCTTGATCAGGTATTCCACCGCTTTAACATCATGATTGGTGGTGCGCTCAATCTCTTTGACCCGCTCGGCTTCCGCCATGGAAAAACCGCTGACCAGATTGTCCAGCAACTGGTTGGCTTCTTCAGACAGTGGGGGAACTTCAGCAATGGCAGAGTGTTTGGCCAGAGATTGCAACCAGCGAACCTCAACGGCTACCCGAAAGCGGATCAGTCCATATTCACTGAAAATGGGTCTCAGGGATTGGGTCTTGTCACCATAACGGCCATCAATAGGGGAGACAGCGGTCAGTGAGTTCAGCTCCATGTTTTATATGCCTTATGCTCGGGGGAAAAGGGCGCATGATAACGGATACGTCTGTGAGTTTCACTGTTTTGAGTGGGTGTTCAAGAGGATGTTTCTGTCTTTTTGTTGTGAGCAAATTCTCTGGTGATAGTGCTTTAGCACTGAACAACTGCCTTGCATGGAGCAGTCTTCAGTCTTTTGGCCGTTTCATGCCAGTACACTCCAGTTGCAAAGGTGTGCCAGATTCTCTGATAACGCTCATTGAACTGAAATCTTCTGCAATTTCAAAAGACTGCTCATCACCCCATAAAATGCTTTGATCTTTTTTGGTAAACATCCTTGGGTCAAATTCATTGTAATGAAAACGCCAGACGCCGTCGGTATCAAGGGAGTTACCATCAAAGTGGGATGTTTGATATACAACCTCATGGCGGTCATTCATGAAACCCAGTGTTCGTGATGTAATATAGTGCCCGCCTTTATTGGACCTGTTGTTCGTTGACAGCATCCGATAGAAACGACCTGATCCTTCACAATTCGCATGCCAGTCATTGATGCCAAATTTGTGCAGATTGGGGTACTTACTGGAGTAATAGATGAGCTTGAATAAGGCGATAGCCACTATCACCACAAGAAGAAGTAACCCACTTGAAATAATTTTCTTAAACGAAGGTTTTTTATTATTCATATTTTTACTATTAAAGGGTGAATGAAGTCGATTATTGATAATTGGTAATATCTACCAGTGGCATCAGATCATTATAGTCAGTAGTGCTGTGTCTAATTGAGCAAGGCACATCCCACGACATTCACCCATATAATTTAAAGAGCAGGGTTTGCTTCTCAGAGACTTTTCAGGCCATCCTGCAGCTTTTTGCGGTTGATGAACAGATGCCAGCGGCTGCCTCCACACTGACGCCAAAGCGTAGCAGAGCGAATACCCGCCAGAAGAATAGCCCGAACCCGGTTGGAGTTGACCGGGCTCTGTAAGTAACGCATATCACCGGCCACCTGTATTCTGGTCTTGAAGGTACTGATGGTATCAAGATAAATGCTGGCAAGACTGGCAATCACATTTTCATGAAGCATGCCAAAATGAGCCACCTGCTCTTTGGTTCTGACCAGACGCTGACCAATGGTATTGAGCATTTCAGGGTTTCGGCTCAGCTTCTTCTCAATATGGATCATCGCCAGGGCATACCGGATAACATCCCCCTGAATGGCAGAGCTGTCCCTGCTTAAGACCGACTCCAGAGTTTTGCGCCCAATGCTCAACTTATCGAAGCCACCATAAACCTCTGACACATCGCCGGGAGAGGTGACAAAAATACTGTGAATAGAAGGGGTCAGCGCCTCTTCACTCAATTGCCCGGTTCTGGCCAATTTGTCTACCAGCTCTGCGGCCTGGAACACGCCAGATAATGCAGCCGCCTGATCCTTTGTAGAATATCGCACCAATCTTCTTCTCTGAGAGTTTTCGTTGTGGTTGATAACGCTTACTAAATGCCTGAAAGGTCAAATAGTTGCTTGAGTCCGTGTTTCAATAACACCACCGCCAAGGCATACCTGATCGTCATAGAACACCACTGACTGACCAGGAGTCACCGCTCTTTGGGGATGGTTAAAGGTGACCCGATAATCACCATTGGCTTCTCTGGTGAGGACGCAGTCCTGATCCTGCTGACGATATCGTACTTTTGCCTTTAGCTTGCAGGGTGTTACCGGTGGTTCGCCAGAAACCCAGTCAATATGCGAACAGGTCAGGCTCTGGGAGAAGAGCAGGGGATGATCCTTACCCTGGCCTGCGATCAGAACGTTGCGTTCAAGGTTTTTATCCAGAACATACCAGGGCGCTTCAGTGGCGTTTTTCAAGCCGCCAATTCCCAGCCCCTGACGCTGACCAATGGTGTGATACATCAGGCCGGCATGCTCACCGATAACCTGACCTTCTACGGTTTCAATGGCACCCGGTTGGGCAGGAAGGTATTGCTGGAGAAAGTCTTTAAAGCGTCGTTCTCCAATAAAGCAGATGCCTGTACTGTCTTTCTTGTTATAAGTAACCAGCCCATGCTTTTCCGCAATCCGCCTGACTTCAGGCTTTTCCAGGTCGCCAACAGGGAAAAGGGTTCGGGCAATTTGTGCCTCATTGACCGCATGGAGGAAGTAGGTTTGATCCTTGTTGTTATCAACACCTTTAACCAGAAAACTGTGACCATCACGGTCAATCCGGCGACAATAATGACCCATGGCAATCAAATCACTGCCCAGCGTCAGGGTGTAGTCCAGGAATGCCTTGAATTTGATCTCTTTGTTGCACAGGATATCCGGGTTAGGCGTTCTGCCATTACGATATTCATGGAGGAAGTGTTCAAAAACATTATCCCAATATTCCGCAGCAAAATTAGCTTTATGCAACGTAATGCCGAGTTTGTCACAGACAGCCTGTGCATCAGCCAGATCAGACATGGCGGTACAATATTCAGAGCCGTCATCCTCTTCCCAGTTCTTCATGAAGAGGCCTTCCACCTGATAGCCCTGTTGCTGCAGAAGCAAAGCAGATACGGATGAATCAACACCGCCGGACATGCCGACAATGACTCGGCTTCTCTGCGAAGAAAGCTGCGAAGAGAGCTTTGAAGGGAGGGAAGGTTGTTTTATCACTGGGGATTACTGCCACCGGTCAAAAATAGCTGCGCATTTTACCTTTACCAGCAAATAAGCGCCAGAAGGGTTGAAATTTATAGTGGTAAATCCAGATGGCCGTTTCGCTTTTTAACAAATCTTCATTTATTCCTGATTAAGGATGGTATATGGTGTACGCGGCATTTATGAGCCAAGGCGTTGTCCAGACAGCACCCCGGTTCCTGTTATGCGTTTAATATTTTCTGCATGCCTGTCGGATCTAACTGCCTGTTTTATATAACGGCCTTCTTATTAAGAAAAAAGCGTTTAACCAGGCTTCATCTGGCCAAACCGATGATTAGAGAACGGAGTTGATAATGGGATACCAAAAGATCAAGGTGCCTGCCAGCGGTGACAAAATCACTGTCAACGAGGACCTCTCCCTGAATGTTCCGGATACCCCGGTTATTCCTTACATTGAAGGCGATGGTATCGGGGCTGACGTTTCACCCGCCATGCTGAAAGTGGTTGATGCTGCTGTTGAAAAAGCTTACGCAGGTAAGCGAAAAGTTGAATGGATGGAAGTCTTCTGTGGCGAAAAAGCGACTCAAGTGTACGATGAAAATACCTGGATGCCGGAAGAAACGCTGGAAGCCCTGAAAGAGTACGTTGTCAGTATCAAAGGACCTCTGACCACACCGGTGGGTGGTGGTATTCGTTCGCTGAATGTAGCGCTTCGTCAGGAGCTGGATCTGTTTACCTGTATTCGTCCGGTTCGCTGGTTCAAAGGCGTACCCAGCCCTGTTAAAGAGCCAGAAAAGACCGATATGGTCATCTTCCGTGAAAACTCGGAAGACATCTATGCAGGTATCGAGTGGAAAGCCGGCAGTGCAGAAGCCGACAAGGTGATCAGCTTCCTGCGGGATGAAATGGGGGTTACCAAAATCCGCTTTGAAAAAGACTGCGGTATTGGTGTGAAGCCTGTGTCCAAGCAAGGTACTGAGCGACTGGTGAAAAAAGCCATTCAGTTTGCCATCGATAATAATCGCAAGTCGGTTACCCTGGTTCACAAGGGTAACATCATGAAATTCACTGAAGGTGCTTTCAAAGACTGGGGTTATGAGACAGCCGTAGAATATTTTTCTGGCCAGCCTTTGGATGGCGGTCCATGGCACACTGTCAAAAACCCGAACACTGGCGAAGATATTGTTATTAAGGATGTCATTGCTGACGCTTTCCTGCAGCAAATCCTCCTGCGTCCTGAAGAATACGATGTCATTGCCACTTTGAACCTTAATGGTGACTACATTTCTGATGCGCTGGCTGCTCAGGTTGGTGGTATCGGTATCGCTCCGGGCGCCAATATTGGTGCGCCAACTGCAGTGTTTGAAGCCACTCACGGTACTGCACCAAAGTATGCTGGTCAGGATAAGGTCAACCCTGGCTCTATTATTCTTTCTGCTGAAATGATGCTGCGTCACATGGGGTGGAATGAGTCTGCCGATCTCATCATCAAGGGTATTGATGGAGCCATCGGGGCCAAGACCGTAACCTATGATTTTGAGCGACTGATGGAAGGCGCGACCCTGGTTAAGTGCTCTGAATTTGCTGATGAAATCATCAAACACATGTAATCAGACTAACTGATTTTTAATCTGAAAAAGCCGGAATATTGTTTCCGGCTTTTTTAATTCAACAATTTTAGAAGATAACTCTGCCTGTTTTTTCTCCCCCGGGGCGTTCTCGTCTGTTTTTTTTCCTAGCTCATCGTTGTGATTTGCTCCAGTATCTTTAAAATAAGAAGTGAAGGCATAATGGCGTTGCCGGTTTTTTAATAAATGCGCACTAATTTATTTTTGCAGTCAAATCTCCCTATGTGGTGCCGATCAATTATTAGTGCTCGTTGTTTTTTATGATTGGCAGTAGTAATTGCTTTCGGTACCTTGATTAAGGTATGAGTTACCAGACAGTAATGATGGATATTGAAGGTTGGCAGTCATAAAACCATGAGTAATCTCGAACTGTTTCGTCTAAGCTTGGAAAGAGAGGGAGAGGAACAGGATGGTGGTCTGGACGTTGCGGTCGTTCCAGAAAAAACCAGGCTGTCCCCCCCATCCATGTTTCAGGTCTTGCTCCTGAATGATGATTTTACACCAATGGATTTTGTTGTTGAGGTACTGGAGAAATTTTTCAGTATGCCAGAGGGGAAGGCGACTCAAACTATGCTGATGGTACATACCCAGGGAAAGGCAGTTTGTGGTGTATATAGCAAGGACGTCGCGGAAACCAAGGCTCAGCAGGTTAATGAATATTCCAGAGAGAACGACCATCCCCTGCAGTGTAAGGCAGAAAAGGCCGATTAGCGTTTTCAAGGTTACACCATTATGCTCAATAAAGACCTCGAAGCAACACTGAACAACGCATTTAAAGATGCCCGCGATAACCGTCATGAGTTCATGACTGTAGAGCATCTTTTACTTGCTTTACTTGATAATGAATCCGCAGCAAGAGTTCTTGTCTCCTGCGGTATTGATCTGAATAAACTTCGTCAGGATCTCACTGAGTTTGTCAGTTCAACAACACCCTTAATTCCCGATGATGACCAGGAGCGTGAGACTCAACCAACGCTCGGTTTTCAGCGGGTTCTTCAGCGTGCAGTTTTTCATGTTCAAAGCTCAGGTAAGAAAGAAGTGACCGGAGCCAACGTTCTGGTAGCCATCTTCAGTGAGCAGGAAAGTCAGGCAGTTTACTTTCTGAAGCAGCAGGATGTTGCGCGGATTGATGTGGTCAATTTTATTGCCCATGGCATTGCCAAAACACCGGGACAGGAGCTTGAAGAACTTGGTCATGACCTTGCTGATGATATGGAGCCGGAAACCTCCGGTGGTAGTAGCAAAAACCCTCTCAAACTGTATACAACAGACCTGAATGAACAGGCTCGTCTTGGCCGGATTGACCCACTGATTGGTCGGACTGAAGAAGTTGAGCGAGTCTGCCAGATTCTCACTCGTCGTCGTAAAAACAACCCTTTACTGGTTGGTGAAGCCGGTGTGGGAAAGACCGCTATTGCTGAAGGTCTTGCACGACGCATTGTTGATGGTGATGTTCCAGAAGTATTATCCAAGGCTGTTGTCTATTCTCTGGATCTCGGTTCACTATTGGCGGGCACTAAGTATCGCGGTGATTTTGAGAAGAGATTCAAGCAGTTACTGAGCGAACTTAAGAAACATGATCATGCGATTTTGTTTATTGATGAAATTCATACCATTATTGGTGCAGGTGCAGCATCGGGCGGTGTGATGGATGCATCGAACCTTCTTAAGCCGATGCTCACATCCGGGGAACTACGCTGTATCGGCTCTACAACTTTTCAGGAATTTCGTGGCATCTTTGAAAAAGATCGAGCCCTTGCCAGAAGGTTCCAGAAAGTCGATATTACTGAACCCAGTGTTGAGGATACTATCCAGATTCTCCTTGGACTTAAGACGAAATTCGAAGAACATCATGAAATCAAATATCTTGATGAAGCTTTAAAAGCGGCTGCCGAGTTAGCTGGACGCTATATCAATGATCGCCATATGCCGGATAAGGCTATTGACGTTATTGATGAAGCTGGAGCCTATCAGAGACTTCAGCCCGTGGAAAATAGAAAGAAGGTGATTGATGTGGGCGATGTAGAAAGCATCGTTGCCAAAATGGCAAGAATTCCGCCCAAGTCCGTTTCTTCTTCTGATAAGGAGCTGCTTGGCAAGCTTGAGCGCAATTTAAAAATGGTCGTGTTTGGTCAGGACGAGGCCATTGCTTCTTTATCAACGGCCATTAAATTATCGAGGGCAGGGCTCAAAGCACCTGAAAAACCCGTGGGTTCTTTCTTGTTCTCCGGTCCGACCGGGGTGGGTAAGACAGAGGTTTGTCGTCAATTGGCTCAAGCCCTGGGTATTGAGCTGGTTCGCTTTGACATGTCTGAGTATATGGAGGCTCATACGGTATCCCGCCTGATTGGCGCACCGCCTGGCTATGTCGGGTTTGATCAGGGTGGCCTGCTAACCGAAGCTGTCAATAAAACACCACACTGTGTTTTGTTACTGGATGAGATTGAAAAAGGACACTCTGATGTCTTCAATCTGTTATTGCAGGTTATGGATCACGGTACTCTGACAGACAACAATGGTCGTAAAGCAGACTTCAGAAATGTCATTGTTATCATGACCACCAATGCCGGTGCAGCCAATATGACACGAAGCTCAATCGGTTTCGTGGAGCAGGATCATACCACCGATGGCAGTGAAGCTATCAAAAAGACATTTACGCCTGAATTCAGGAATCGTCTGGATGCCATTATTCCTTTTGCCTCACTGAATGACGACATTATCAAACATGTTGTCGATAAGTTCCTTACTGAGCTGCAAGCGCAGTTGGATGAAAAGCGGGTTCAGTTAGATATTGATGACAAGGCCAGAACGTGGTTATCCGAGAAAGGGTTTGATCGTCAGATGGGTGCAAGGCCCATGGGGCGAATTATTCAAGAGCATTTGAAGAAGCCAATGGCTGAACAGATTCTCTTTGGTAAACTCGCTGAAAATGGTGGTAACGTTAAAGTCACGGTCCGCAAAGGGGAGCTGTACCTCAAGTTTGAGGCAACCAAAAGCAGGGCTTCAGACCTTGAGGCGATCGATAGTGGGACAGGGTAGAAGTGGAAAACTCAGGGGCTGAGTGCCCCTGTTTTAGCGAGAACGGTAAGTGATGCGACCTTTGGTCAAATCATATGGAGTCAGTTCTACTTTTACCCGGTCGCCAGTCAGAATTCGGATATAGTTTTTGCGCATTTTACCGGAAATGTGTGCAGTAACCACATGACCATTTTCCAGTTCTACACGAAACATAGTATTTGGGAGGGTGTCGATAACAACACCCTCCATTTCCAGACTCTCTTCTTTTGCCATTAAATAACTACCTCAAAGGGGATTGGTACGGCTTGATTAAATTTGCTGGCATTCTGCCTGAAAATAATTGGTAAAGCAAAGTACCCTTGACCTGCAATGTAATTATTTCAACGGCCGCCACTCCTGACCGATATAGAGCTCCACAGGGCGATACTCAATTTTGTAATTCATTTTTTGACAGTTCCGGATCCAGTAGCCCAGATGGAGATAGCCTAACCCTTCCTTTCTGGCCTCTTGAATGAGCCATAAAATACAGTATTGCCCAAGACTTCGTTGTGAATAATCAGGGTCATAAAAAGTATAAATTGCTGAAAGACTGTTTTGTAAGCGATCGACGACCGATATTGCCAGAAGCTGTCCTTTTAACCGGAACTCATAAAATGAAGTGAACCCGGTGCTTTTAACCAGAAAGGATGAGTACTGCTCTACCGAAGCAGGGAACATATCACCATCCTGATGACACTGATTAATGTAGCGCTCATAAAGCTGGTAATGCTCATCCTGATAACCGGCTGATACCCGATCCACGCTAAAGGTCGAATTCCTGTTCCAGGTCTTTCGTTGAGTCCTGCGCATTATAAAGGAATCAACCGGTATTCTTGCGGGTATACAGGCTTTGCAACGACGACAGTGTGGTCGGTATATATGTTGTCCACTCCTTCGAAACCCCAGGTCGGCAAGATCGCTGCATAATTGTTGATCGAGCAAGACTTCCGGATCCATGAATAATGTGGTTGCCTGCTCTTCTGGCAGATAACTGCATTCATGGGGTTGGGTCGCATAAAACTTTAGATTCTTGTACTGACTCATTACCGATGGTCATTCCATTGCCATTCCTGCTTCCAGTTTGCACAGGAAGACGCTTCTGAGCAATACCGCTCAAGATAATCAGAAAATAGTTCCCTGGTTATCAGCCTGGCCCCCAGTGATTCAAGATGCGCCGAGTGAACCTGGCAGTCCACCAGCTCAAACTCCCATTTGCAAAGCTGATCTGACAGTGCTGCCATGGCAATCTTTGACGTATTGTTTTCAATACTGAACATTGATTCGGCATAGAAAATCTTACCAATGGCCAACCCATAAAGCCCGCCAACCAGGTTTCCGCTACGCCAGACTTCAACAGAATGAGCATGCCCGGCATTATGTAATGCTACATAGGCTTCTTTCATATCGCTGGTAATCCAGGTGCCTTCCGAGTTCTGGCGAGTACCGGCGCAGCGGTTAATGACAGCGGGGAAGTCATGGTCAATGGTCACCTGATAAATGCTTTTCCGAAGCAGCTTTTTCAGGGATCGGGATATATGTAGCTCTCCCGGAGTGAACACCATCCTTGGCGACGGGGACCACCAAAGAATCGGGTCATCATCATTGAACCATGGGAAAATCCCCTGCTGATAGGCCATGACCAGCGTATCGACTTGCAGGTTTCCTCCAACAGCCAGTAGTCCATCTGGCTGCTCAAGCGCATATTCTACGGGAGGAAACCCGGTCACCTTTTCAGGCAGGAAAGTGATTGTGTCTCGCATTATTTCAAGTACTTATTCAGAGCGTTATTAACGTAAAGTACGATACACCACTAACTCATACCTTCAATGAGGTTACATTATAACACTGGCTTATCAAATGTCTTTTCCCTCCTCATCTTGGGTGATTATTCGTTTATTTCTTCAACTTGCAATGAAGTATCAGCGCCATTTTGTTGTTGTTCCAAGAGTGTATCTCCTTCCTCTCTTCCTTCAGAATTTGCACTCGCAGGTGCGGGTTCTATCGCCAACTGTCCACCAGTAGCCCTGAAGTTGGCAAGGAATTGAGTCAGTTGCTCCGGGGGTAGAATCATCAATTGAGTGCCACCGGGTAACAGGGCTATCGCAGATTGGGTTTGAGCAACCTGTGCTGGATTGATCTCGCTCATTTCTATCACCCTGTCGGAAACATCTGCATCATTGCTCTGACATCGCAGTTTGCGGGCGGCAAGACAGATGGCAGTAACACTAGCACTTGAAACTACTGCACCGGCGGCAATAATAAGAGGGACTTTCCAGTCTGTTTCTTCCTGTCTAATCGGACGCATTTCCAGCCCATGCCAGTACTTGCTTGCGATGGCAAAAATGCTGACATCGTGACCATTGCCCACCGCAATCAAACCATTACCCGAAACGGCCAGCTGATCTGGTAACGCAAAGCTTAAACCAAGCCTCCCCAGGTTGGTACTGGTCAACTGGTTCTCAGAGGTATTTGCCGATATATTTATCAGCTCGGGAGGCTCATCGCTGGTCAGCCCAAAAGCGCTATGACTGCCTGGCTGACCTCGCATCTGGATCAATGGCAATGGCAGGGAATGGGAGGGTTTAGAGAAATTACCGGCGTTACCATTGCGACTCAAGAGGTTAACGAAGCTGCCATTAGATGTCAGAATGGTATTCGTGTCAGGGGAGTGGTACTGCTTCACATTCCACAGTTCCGGATCAAGACTTTGTATTTTTTTTGTCTCTCCTGTCTGCCAGTTGTGGAAATAAATACCCTGAAGCTGCAGATGAAGCGTGTCTTCAGCCCCATCGCTACACCCTGACCCTACTGGTTGTAAATCGCATTGCATTGCTGAAAGAGGGTTAAGATCGTCCTTGTCCCTGCAAAATGAATGACCTAATACAGGACAATCATACAGTGACTCCTCGGTACCACGGCAGTTGAGTTTCTGAAAAGCCATATCGAACTTCTCGGATATGCACTTGTCGACAGGACTCCGACTACACCGAACCCGGTCAAGAGGTATCCCCAGCATACGAGCGGCTACCCTCCTCTCCATTCCGTCAAAAAACCAATGACAAGCCGTTTGCCAAGACTGGGTTTCATTACGCCTGACTTCAACAATCCCATAAATGTCGGACGACGCGTCTACTTTGCCAAAGTTTGTGCAGTCGCTGCTGGGCCGGAATCGGGCAGTGGAGGTGGACAAGGCTGGCTCAGTAACTGGCTGAGTGTTACAGGCTAAGTAAACATTTCCTGATTCGCAGCTCCCGGTATAACTAATGGCCTCACAATCAAGGAGCGCCTTATCGCTGGCAGTACACCGGATATAACTCACGACAGTCGATACTCTACTTGTGTCGTCATCACAGGCCACGCTGGTCATGGCACCGGCTGCAGGGTAACCCAGGGTTTCGCAGGCTAACCGACCCTCTATGGGCCCAAAGCCTGACTGACAGACGCCTCCCCATTTGCCGGCAGGGTTTTTCGCCTCCAGAAGCCCCACCACTTTGCCCTCTATTGCAGGACACCCGACATCGCGCAGGCGGAGGTGCTGTTCAGGTTCCGAAAGGGCTTTACCAGTGACCTGACGAACAATCTTCCCCCGCTGGCGCTGAGTCAGGGACGGAGCCTGGCCAGATGTGATCACCGTTCCCCCTGGCCCCGGACATAACAGGGAATCAGAATTTGTTCTCATTTCAAGCTCATCTATCTGTCTCTGACCGGTAAAGTGAGGCTCAGTCTGGAAGTAACTACCCAACCCCCGACCCTCTGTCACCAGTTCATTGTTTCCGTTGAAGGACATTTTGGTGTATTCGTCTGGCAGCGTCATCGTTGCGATATGCTGTACCAGGGGTGGCGGGCTGTCTGCCTCAACACCTGTGCCATAAATCTGAAAGCTTTGCTTCTGATCATTGACCTGAATATCAAGCTGGCTTGTTTTAACACCGGGAGATATTGGCGCCAGGGTATTATTAAACCCTCTGCATTGCCCTTGATGAATAGAGGCTGATTGTTCGCCAGCCAACGGCCAATTGCCGGCATCGCTATCATCCGTCTTCTGGCTGACCCGGACGTTGATGACCGGCGCTTTATCCGTATTGCAAACGGTGTTAACCACGGTGCGTGCCCTGCCAACGGGTATTTCCCCCATATGAGTGACAATAGAATGCGAAAACTTTACGGATGCCTGACGTCTGCCGCGCAGTGACCTGCCTTCTACAAACCCTTCAGTACCGATATTTACCTTTACGTTCGGGTCGTTATGATCAACAGAAAAAACCAGCGCCGACGTTTCAGGCTGTTGCGTTATGGGATTGCAGGGTTTCAGCACCAGCACTGTGCCGTTTTTGATTTCCTTGCTGAGCACCTCAGGGTCAAGCTGCGTCTGTATCTTCGGCTGTGCAAAGGTTAAATTGGCTGATTCTTTCCGGGACCCATCAGCAATGACATTTTTTGCAAGCTCCGCCATAGGCGGCAAAGTCTCAATATTTTCCTTTATTTGATCTTGGATAGCCTGCGCCAGGGGCCAGAGGCCTGCGGCAGGAACACTGTGACCATCGGCATGGATAGCCACCAGTGGACTCCCGGGGTCTGCCAAAAACAGCTGGTAATGAAAGCTCTGGTTATGATTCTCCGGGGAGGTCACCCACCCGCTGGTGTCGTCCTCTATCAGGTAGACAGCCCGGTTGTCAGCGCCGATCCGGGTTGCGTTGGCCATATCCGGGCATTTCTGTGGCAGCTCAAGATGCTGACGGGCGGCCTCCTGCAGATGTCCTCTCACCTGTTCCGGGGGGAAGGACCGGATTTCCCCCGCCCATGCCCCCGTGAATTCCAGAAAACCGGTGGCAGCGGCCTTCTTCCCGGGGTTACGTACATGGGCATCAACAGTAAGCATGGGGCTGTTCAGCCCATGGCCGGTATGGTTTGCGGGCAGGATAACCGCTTTTGTTTGCGGTGATGCCTCTCTTTGCGCTAACAAGGCAGGGAGGTCCGAATCCCGGGCAAGACAGCTGGGGTCATTGCCTTCAGAGGCGCAGCCCCGGGAGCTTTCTGTGGTATTCACAGATCCGGCATAGAGTGGCTCGCTGTCGCTTGATACCCTGTGGTTATGGGTATCCTGCCTGGTGGCTGGGTGGCGATCACTCGATGTGACCCGATCATTCGGTATGCCTGCGGTTACGGCTATTTGTGTCAGAGCCTGAAGCCAGGGTTCAAGAAACTTCCGACCTTCGGGCGATAATTTTTTACAGAGCTGGTGCATATAATGCTGTGCCAGGCTGTAGGAAAGATGGCGGTAGGCCCGCCGGAGTCGGCTGTCGGAAGCAGGCTTCAAACCACCTCAAGCGGCTGTCATTAAGAGTGGTGGTCGTGAGCGTTGAGGAAAAGGCGAACAATGAGTCGTCAGGTATGGTACAGAGAGATGAGTAAAACCGAACCTTCGTTGAGGCGTCGAAAGCTTTACGATGACATCAAAAGCTGGGGCCCGTTCCTCTCCAGTGATCAGCCTACAGGTGAATTCCGAATGCTGTGTAGGCGGTGTCCGGCGTATAGAAGGCATGACTCTGTATCGGGCTTTCTTATGGAACTGCGGGAACCAGTCGTGCGGATGTTAAGGGAGACTCCCAAGTGGCGAACCCACAAGGGCTTGAGTACCAATGCTGCGCACTGGGGCGGAGCCGTTCGTAGTAGTGTTGAAGCTTCTGTAATGGGAGTGGAGCGAAGGGGCGGCGTCAGGCAGTTTTCTGAGATACCCAACGATATGTGAGGGATCTTGTTCGTGAACCTGAAATGAGGATCTTGTCTGGATGCCGGAAAAGGACGTAGCCAGCAACCTGTTTCAAGGTATATCGACAACCTGAACATATGGGAGGCGGTGTTGAATGAAAACAGGACAACTCATGGAGTTGAGGCTCAGCAAGTGATACCCAAGGGAGGGCAGATATCACCCGAGTGAGTTTTCGGTCAGTGGATAAGTCTGCCTGATGGAAGCGGTATGAGTCGAGAGATTCACGTACCGTTTTACGAGGGGCTGGCGGGGAAGTTCCGCCGGTCTACTCACCAGGTTAGAGAACCGACCTTGTCGAGATCGTTCAGATTACCTTTTGCGACAACCTCCTGCGCGGGGATGAGATTAGGTGTTAATTCTCCCTTTTGCGCCACACTCAAAGTCCTCTTCAGGCGGACGAAATATCGCTGGCGCCGTAATTCTGAAATCAAAATCCCGGGGAACTTCTCTTTGACCATCGGGTCTGAATATCCATCTTCAAGCCATGACACTGCAGAATAACGGAGATTCATTCCATGGGCCTTAATTTCACTGCCTCACCTGAAATCGCTGGATTCATCCCGAAAACAGCCCCTCATCGGATGCCCGATCAAAAGATGCCCGATAAAAAAGATGCTGTGGGCCAGAGCAGAACGGTATCTAGCAGAGCACCTAAACCAACAGTAAATCTAGCGGCTCAAGGCAGTGGTAAATCACAACCATCACTGGCAGAAAGGATCATCCTGATTATTGATGACGGCTTGATGGGGCCGGGAAAAATGACACCGGTTAATATGGCCCGTACCGCACATAAGGTTCTGGAATCGTCTCTGGTCACTGCCGCAACCACCGTCGCCACAAAGTATGGGTTTGGACTGAACAGTACCGCTGCAGCAGTCACCGGCAATCTTGGCTCCGCCTGGGTGAAAAGTACTAACCCCTTTGCGTTAATCAATATGGCCGTGACCGCTCTGCACCACGGGCCGGGTATAACTTCGGCGGTCTGTGGAGAAAACTCAACCTCGGTATCTTTTGCAAAACACGCTGCTGACGCCACCCGTTTTGCCGTTATCCTGGAGCCTATCTATAACGCCATTACCGCCGGTAGCCTGACCACCGCCACAAAGCTTCTGTCACAGTTCGGCGCAAGATATGGTGCTCACAGCTTCCACACGATCATGATGTATATCCTTTAACATCCTGATTGTGTGCTGCGGCACACCGCTCCCACGCTTTTAGGTTCTGGGGGTCCTGCGTGGGAATGCATATGGGAGCTGGACATATGCCGCAGGGCTTGTTGATACTCCGTAGTCTGAATTGCCATACAAAGGGTGATAGCAAGGGGGCAGCCTTACTCTGCACGGGGTTTCACACCGGTTATTTCATTTGCGGCAGGTTCGGTATGCATTCCCACGGGGGCCGTGGGAACGAGTTCGGTGGGTTTTGCGACAGCCTTCTTTATGATTCACCGAATCGGGTAAACTCATTAAATAGGGCCTGGTGCTTTTCTTATCCGGATTTATGGTTTAGACTGCGCCACCTAGTCTACTGATATTCTGCTTTTGACCAGCCGCTTAATGAAGAAAAATCATATTTTTTTAATTGTTCTCTCGCTTCGGCGCGTAAGCTTCACGCTGGTGGAAGCCTTTTATTCTTTCTTATCCAATAAATCTCCCCGGAGGTAATCGAATCTATGGGTACCCTGAGCATGGGCGGAAGCATTGATACAGGCAATGAAATGGAAATTATTGAACAGCAACGCCTGGCAGCTCTTATTGAAATTACAGAGCAGCACGACCGGGAAGCAAGTCAGCTAAAATCTCGTCTGGAAACTGCTGAGAAAAAAGCTGAAAAAGCTGCTGCCCAGCTGAAAACCATGGAAAATGAACTGAAAGAGCTGAGAGCCAGCAATCCTGACCGAATGAAGAAGCAAGTCAAGCGTCTTCAGGAGCAGAATCGTACGCTGACCGGTGAAAACAGTACTCTGAAGAGTAAGCAGAAACAGCTGACCCAGCAATTGAGCACGGCAACACAAGAGCTTGAGCAGCTGAAGGCTGAAGAAACCGAAGCAGAGACTGAGAAGGCATAATTTCATTAAGAGTGAATTAGCAATATCTCGGAAAAGTTGCCCTTAGCAGCTCAGCAGGCATCCGGTGACTACCCAGTCTCCATGCGTTGAGTTGTTATCGGCAAGTGAGCTGTCAGGTAGCTTTAGCTATATGATTCATTTTTCAAGTTGCTTGCATAGCCTGATATCCAACATACCTGCATTTCTGGTGCTATCTCCTAATAATTGAATTAGACTGATCTCTGTTCTTTTTCAGCAGCAGGAGTGCAAGTATGAGCGAATGGGTTTCCTGTCGATATGAGAATATTGATCATATTGAAAAGACCTTTGTCTTTAAGAAATACTCTCGGGCCTTAGCTTTCTGCAACGCCATCGCATGTCTGGCTGAGGCGCATATTCATCATCCACGGATTGTCATTGAGTGGGGAAAAGTTTCTGTGGCCTGGGGAACGCATCAATCTGATGAAGGTAGCGGCGTACTTGCTATTGACCGAGCCCTGGCTCAGCGCTGTGATACTCTTTATGAGCTGACTAATCAGCCTGCTTCCTGATTGCTGAAACTACAAGCTTGAGCGCCAGGCATCCTGGCGTCACGTACGTCCTGTCTTCGATCATTCTTTGTTGTTAACGTTTAAAAACATCTTACTCAGTATGTACAGCTGTGAATTGATGGATACCAGTTGAATTTACCAGTTCCATAAGAGAAGCCGTTAAAATAGTCTAAGGGCTCTAATTCTTTTAATGGTGCTTGTTATTATAAAAAGATCTTATAATTCAATGGACGTATTCTGATTCTGAATCATACTTACGATGCTGATTTGATCGACTTCCCCCTACGATTAAATCAGTCTGGGTCAGAAATGATCTTGATATTTGGATTGTGTACCTATGTTTCACTCCTAATGGTCTTAGCTCGCGTCTTCTTCCCCCAGAAGCGCGGGTTTCTTTTTGCCTGACCTTTCTGCCTGACAAGAATGCACTCAATTCCACTCAATGAGTTGAAATAGAACTACTCTCATCGCTATCTTTCTTTCCCGTCGCCAGAAAGGAGGAATCTCTCAGGCTTTCACCATCCACAGAGCTCTCCGTCTGCAGTTGCTGAATTTGCTGGGAAGACATATAGAGATCTGCCTCTTTTCCTTCAAGCACTCCCCGACCATGCCAGGGCAGTAACCGGTAATCAGAGTGATGGCTGTAATCCAGAAATGGATACTTTATGATCTGAAAATAGGGCGAATAATCAAAGTCACTGGGTGTACAGAGCTTTGGGTTTCTCTGGAAAAGCTGAACGCCTGACTCGTCATTCTGTTTAACCAGAGGGAGTATGGGGAAATGGATAAAACTGAAGGCTTCAGCGATCATTGTGGAGCATACCGTTTTTGTTTCCTGTCCCGGGGAGTGTTGGAACAATGAAGAGCCAAGCCGTCTTGGAAGAAAAGAGTAGGGGAAGAAGAATCGGGCCAGATCAAGTATTTGTCGGACGTTATAATCCATGCCCAACCGACTGATCGCATAATGTATGACTTTTTGGCTATCGCCGTAGTTGATCCCCTTGGGTCGGCAGATTCGTAAATGTTCTCCATCATAGCTACTCAGGGGCAGAATAGCTGTACCTACTCCAAGTTCACTTTCAATAACCAGTTGCTCATCCGGTGAGCCACCGTAAGATTCTCTGACTACCTGCCGGACTCTATCATCTTCAATATCATGAAGGCGGCCAATATAAAGCATTGCATGGGACCAGGGGCTTTGTGTGGTCTGCTTAATGACCTGACTGACTCTGGATCGCCCTTCTACAAGAAGTACATCACAGGGCTTAACCTCATGGCGTATGCGTTCAAAATCACAAAGGGGGCTGTGTCTTTCCTGAACATCACGGCTCAGCCAGTCGGTCAGATATGCCGCAACCATTTTGAAGAGTTTCATGCTCTTACCCTGAGCTAATATTTATTTCTTTATGTTAGCATTTGTTATTGTTTCGATTATAAATAGAGATAATAGTGACATTTTATCATGAGTTTGGATTCTTAAGATCCGGTACTCGGAAAAACTCCAAAAATTTGTTATTCCCGGTAAGCTCGAAATAATGGGTTTTATAATCATTAAGCGTTGGAGAATACTTTGTGAACAAACCCTCTGAACCAGGTGATATTGCCTCAAGCCTGCAATTCCTGAAAAAAAAACAAGGCCTGCCTCCCGTCCATAACTGGAACCCTCCATTCTGCGGTGATATAGATATGCGCATCAGCAGGGATGGCCGGTGGCATTATAACGGCTCACCTATTGGCAGGGAGGCCATGGTAAAGCTGTTTTCATCGGTTCTCAGACATGATGATGACGATTGCTATTACCTGGTGACACCGGTTGAGATGGTTAGAATTCAGGTGGATGATGCTCCATTTGTGATTGTTCAGGCAGAAGTACAGAGCAGTGATAACGGCCCGGAATATCTGTTTATCACCAATATTGGCGACAAGGTGACTTTAGATAAGGATCACCCTCTGATTATGAAGGAAGATTCCCAGACGGGAGAGCCCGCACCTTATGTACGGGTCAGGGATCGGCTAAATGCCTTGATAAATCGAAATGTATTTTATCAACTGGTTGAAGAGGCTGTAGAACTGCCTGTAGAAGGAGGGGTAGAACTTAAAATAACCAGCCAGGGGGAGGAATATTCCCTGGGACGTGTTGAGGGCGGCGGCTAAGCCACCCTCGGATAGAGCCGCAAATCACATATTCGGATAATTTGGCCCGCCACCGCCTTCCGGTGCAACCCAGGTGATATTCTGAGCCGGATCTTTGATATCACAAGTCTTACAGTGAACACAGTTCTGGCTGTTTATCTGGAACCGCTTTTCACCACTGTTCTCATCAATAACAATCTCATAAACCCCGGCCGGGCAGTATCTTTGGGCTGGCTCATCATACAAAGGAAGATTCTGCTTTAGGGGAATGGTTTCATCGGCCAGTTTTAAATGGCAGGGCTGGTCTTCCTCATGATTGGTGTTTGAGATGAATACCGAGCTCAAACGGTCGAATGTAAGTACGCCATCCGGTTTCGGATAGTTAATGGGATTGCATTCTGCTGCCGGTTTTAGTTGAGCATAATCCGGCACTTTATCATGCAGTGTGAAAGGTAATTTACCATTGAAAATATTGATGTCAGCAAAAGCAAAGGCGGCACCAAAGATGTTGCCGAACTTATGCATGGCAGGGCCAAAATTGCGCTGCTGATGCAGCTCTTTATAGAGCCAGGATGCCTTAAATGCCTCGTTGAAGGATTCAAGCTTGTCACCACCTTCAGAGCCATTGCTTACCGCTTTAAAGACTTCTTCTGCCGCAATCATTCCGGATTTCATCGCGGTATGAGAACCCTTGATTTTGGCACCATTCATTGTCCCGGCATCACAACCCATCAAAAGTCCGCCCGGGAAAGTCATTTCTGGCAACGACTGTGGACCACCCTTGGTAAGGGCTCGCGCACCATAGGAGACCCGCTTGCCACCCTCAAGATATTGCCTGATAACCGGGTTCTTCTTAAACCGCTGAAATTCTTCAAAAGGGTCCAGGTGAGGATTGGAGTAACTCAGGTCGGTAATAAGGCCGAGAACCACCTGATTATCTTCCAGATGATAAAGGAAGCCACCACCGGTGGAGCCACTTTCATCCAGGGGCCAGCCTGCCGTGTGAACCACCAGGCCCTGTTGATGTTTATCCGGTGAAATATCCCACAGCTCTTTAATGCCAATCCCATAATGTTGAGGGTCGCGACCATCATCAAGATTAAAGCGACTGATCAGCTCCTTGCCTAAATGTCCGCGACAGCCTTCGGAAAACAGGGTGTATTTAGCATGCAGCTCCATCCCCGGCATAAAGCTGTCTTTTTCTTCTCCTGAGGCTGAAACGCCCATATCCCCGGTTGCAATACCCTTAACACTGCCATCGTCATTAAACAAAACTTCCTGGGCAGCAAAACCGGGGAAAATCTCAACCCCAAGACCTTCCGCCTGTTCGGCCAGCCATCGGGTGAAATTACCGAGACTGATAATATAATTACCGTCATTGTGCATGGTCTTGGGCGCAAAGAGGTTAGGTACTTTGATGGATTTTTCTTCAGAGCGAAGAACATAAATCTCATCAGAAGAAACGGGGGTGTTCAGTGGCGCTCCGCGCTCTTTCCAGTCTGGAAACAACTCGTTCAATGCAGTGGGTTCAAAAACAGCACCAGACAGGATATGGGCGCCCACTTCAGAACCTTTCTCAACAACACAGACACTGACTTCTTTATTCTGCTCTTGTGACAATTGCATCAAACGACAGGCGGCCGACAAACCGGAAGGGCCTGCACCCACGATAACGACATCAAATGCCATGGATTCGCGTTCCATGATGAGCTTCCTCCCTGTCGGAGTGTTTTTTTATAAGGAATAGATTCAAACAAGTGTTTGAATTTGTTTGGCATTATACTCAGTGTTTCTCTGAATAACCAATATATCAGTAGTTATTAATACCTGTTCTCAGGACTTCACCGTCTGATGGTCATCATTTTATGAAAACATCATATACTCGAACCCCACAGAAACAGGTATATTCCGATGGTCGGATAGTAGCAGACAAGTGTCTTTCAGGGGATCGTTTGTATGAACTAGTTAGAACATACGTTTGAACCCTTATTGACGTGCTGGTAGACTGCGCTTGCGCAGATGGGTGAACACAGGTTGCTGAATGATAATAAAATCTGTCTGGCTCCCAAAAACCGGTTGTTCGTTATCTGTTCGATAATTCAAGATCAAGCCAATAACGAGAAGGGAAGGCTGCGAACCCATGAAAATATTAGTAGCCGTCAAAAGAGTCATTGACTATAACGTCAAGGTTCGGGTGAAGGCGGATAACACTGACGTCGATCTCACCAACGTCAAAATGGCAATCAACCCTTTCTGTGAAATTGCTGTTGAAGAAGCAGTAAGACTCAAAGAGAAAGGTGTTGCTACAGAAATTGTTGCCGTATCCCTTGGTTCAAAGGCGTGCCAGGAGCAGATACGGACAGCACTGGCGCTTGGTGCCGACCGCGGTATTCATGTTCAGACTGATGGGCCTCTGGGTTCTCTCACCGTCGCCAAACTCCTTAAAGCGATTGTTGATGAAGAGAAGCCTGATATCGTCCTTCTGGGTAAACAGTCCATTGATAGTGATAATGGTCAGACAGGGCAGATGCTTGCAGCGCTCGCTGGCATGTCACAGGGGACTTATGCATCAGAAGTCACTGTTGACGGCGGCAAGGTCAGCGTAACCAGAGAAGTTGATGGCGGATTACAGACACTGAGTCTTAACCTGCCGGCTGTGATTACCACGGATTTGCGTCTTAATGAGCCCCGTTACGCATCACTGCCCAATATTATGAAAGCCAAGCGTAAGCCTCTGGATGTTAAGTCACCAGAAGACCTGGGTGTTTCAGTGTCGTCTACTTTAACCACCATTAAAGTAGAACCACCGGCACAACGACAGGCGGGTATCAAGGTGGCCAGCGTGGATGAGCTGATAGAAAAATTAAAAAATGAGGCGAAGGTGATCTAATGCCAATATTAGTCGTTGCTGATCATGATAATGGCAGTCTGGGAGCTGCAACTTTGAATACGGTAGCTGCCGCTGTCGCAATTGGCGGTGAAATCCACCTTCTTGTTGCTGGCTCAGGGTGCAGCAGCGTGGCAGAACAGGCGTCTGCCGTATCCGGTGTTGCAAAAGTGCTGCTGGCTGAAAACCCGGCGCTTGAAAACAGGCTCGCAGAAAATGTCAGCCTGCTGGTGGCTGAATTGGGTAAGGATTACTCCCATATACTGGCCTCCAGCTCAACCGATGCCAGAAATATGTTGCCCCGTGTTGCTGCCATGCTGGATGTTGATCAGATATCCGATATTATTCGTGTTGACAGCGAGGATACCTTTGCAAGAGCCATCTACGCAGGCAATGCGATAGCAACGGTTCAGTCCAGTGCCAATATCAAAGTTATTACCGTACGCAGTACCGGTTTTGATCCTGTTTCTGCTGAAGGTGGTTCCGCCACGGTTGAAACAGTGGACAGTAGCCATGATGCGGGAATTTCAAGCTTTGTCAGTGAAGAACTGGCACAGTCAGACCGCCCTGAATTGACCGCTGCCGACATTATCGTATCCGGCGGTCGCGGCATGGGTAACGGCGAAAACTTTGAGCTGCTCTACAAGGTTGCCGATAAACTGGGCGCTGCGGTTGGTGCATCCAGGGCGGCGGTTGATGCTGGCTATGTTCCCAATGACATGCAAGTTGGACAAACGGGTAAGATCGTTGCGCCTGACCTGTATGTTGCGGTGGGTATCTCCGGTGCGATTCAGCACCTTGCCGGCATGAAGGACAGTAAAGTTATTGTCGCCATTAACAAGGATGAAGATGCACCTATTTTTCAGGTAGCGGACTATGGTCTGGTAGCTGATCTGTTTGAAGCAATCCCAGAGCTTGAAGGTAAACTCTGACAGGTAATAAAATACAGTAGTCTTTTAATTAATCGAAATACCACTTTCCAGTAGAGTGGTGTTTTTTATGGTCAAACATTGCTCATTTTAATTAATTGCCTGCTGTCTTTTTTCTGTCTTGGACTATCCAGATTCATAAACTCTGTGCATAATCGTTCAAAATAAAATTATAAAAAACGTACCGGAGTATATTGTGATACGAGTTCTGGTTGCGGATGATCATGATTTGGTGAGAACCGGCATCTCACGCATGCTGGCGGACGTTGAAGGCATTGAGATTGTTGCCCAGGCCGACAGTGGTGAACAGGCCATCAGTCTGTATCGGGAATTCGCCCCTGACGTTACTTTAATGGATGTCAGGATGCCTGGCATAGGGGGGCTCGAAGCAACCCGGAAAATCTGCCAGATTAACCCTCATGCGAAAGTGATTGCTGTTACCGTCTGCATGGAAGACCCATTCCCTACAAAACTGCTCGAAGCGGGTGCTTCAGGTTATGTCACAAAAAGCTCAAATATTACTGAAATGATCACGGCTATCAGGGCCGTCTTTGCTGGTAAGAAGTACATCTCTCCTGAAATAGCCCAGCAAATGGCTTTGAATGCTATAGGGCCTGACAGTGCCACTCCATTCAGCCAGCTTTCTCACCGGGAAATGCAAATAGCACTGATGATTGTCAACTGTGAGAAAGTTCAGACTATTTCTGACAAACTCTGTCTTAGCCCCAAGACCGTAAACAGTTATCGTTATCGGATGTTTGAAAAGTTGAATATCAGCAGTGATGTTGAGCTGACGCATTTAGCCATTCGTCATGAGCTGGTGGAAACCGTGTAATAAAACTGACTGCTCATTGCCTCCCTCGGTAAAATCTTGCTACTGTTTTTGCTTCATTTCACCACCACTCACTGTTCGGGATGGTGGATCAACCTTCTTCTGTTTAAAGAACTGTTCGTTTCCAGCCACTGTGAAGATATAATTCAATGGTTGTTTAATAAGCTTCGTTTGGTGTTTCATGGCAGGTAGTGAAGGAAAAAAAACTTTTGATCACAAGGACTTTCTGGAAAAGGCTTCAAGCCGTCCGGGGGTTTATGATATGCGTGATCAAAATGGAAAAACGCTTTATATCGGTAAAGCCAAGAATCTCAAAAATCGCCTTTCCAGTTATTTCAGGGCTACGGGGCTTACCACAAAGACAATGGCTCTGGTTAGCAAAATTGCCGATATTCAGCTAACCATCACCAATACCGAGACCGAGGCACTGCTTCTGGAGCAGAACCTCATCAAGGACAGGAAACCGCCTTACAACATATTGTTGAGGGACGACAAATCATACCCTTATATTTACATCTCTGCTGATAGTGACTTCCCCCGAATGGATTCCTGCAGGGGGCGTAAACGACAGAAAGGGCATTACTATGGTCCATACCCCAGTGGAGTAGCGGTAAGAGACAGCCTTCACCTGCTTCAGAAGATATTTAAAATCCGCCAGTGTAGCGACAGCTATTTCAGAAACCGTACCAGGCCCTGTCTTCAGTATCAGATTGATCGCTGTAAAGCCCCTTGTGTCGGGCTGGTAACAGAAGATGAATACCAGCAGGATATTGTCGATACTCAGCAGTTTCTTGAAGGTAAAAATCAGCAACTGATCCGATCTCTGATCAAGCGGATGGAAACAGCTGCGGAAGCACTTGATTTTGAAGAGGCCGCTGCAACACGGGACAAGATAAACCACCTTCGGGCAATCCAGGAACAACAGTCCGTGACTAAAGCCGCCGGAGATATTGATGTTATCGGTTTTGCTCAACTAGCAGGCAACACCTGTTTTGATGTTCTTTTTATTCGATCGGGCAGGGTGCTTGGCCATAAATACTACTTTCCTGATTTTAAGCTTGAAGCAGAGCCCGCTGACTATCTCGAAGATTTTATGGCGCAGTTTTATGTTCGACTGTTTGGCAGTCGTGATCTGCCGGATGAAATCGTTGTTCCCGTTGAATTGGCCGGAGCAAACACCATCGAGGATGCCATAACGGCCGTTTCGGGCAAAAAGATCAAAATCAAGTGCAAAGTACGCTCTGACAGACATGACTGGCTGACTCTGGCCAATAAGAACGCTCAGCAAAACCTCGAAAGTCATTTGGCCAGCAAAAGCCATATGACAAAGCGATATGCCCAGCTTAATGAATTACTGAGGATTGAGAATCCCATCTTGCGGATGGAGTGCTTCGATATCAGTCATACCATGGGAGAAGCCACCGTTGCGTCCTGTGTGGTTTTCGGACCAGAAGGTCCGGTTAGCAGTGAATACAGGCGGTTCAATATCTCAGGTATAGCGCCAGGTGATGATTATGCAGCGATGGCTGTCGCTCTTGACAAGCGTTACCGCAAACTCGCAGAGGCGCCTGAAGGGGAGGGTCTGAAGCCGGACCTGGTCATTATAGATGGCGGTAAAGGCCAGCTTGGTATGGCTTCAGAGGTCATCGAGAGGCTTAAACTACCGATCCCATTACTGGGCGTTGCTAAAGGCGTAACCCGCAAGCCCGGCCTTGAAACGCTTATTTATCAGGGCAAAGAGCTCAATCCGGAAGGTTCTGAAGCGGCACTGCTTTTAATACAGCAAATCAGGGATGAGGCCCATCGCTTTGCTATTACCGGTCATCGGCAGCGTCGGCAAAAGGCCAGGAATCGCTCTGTTCTTGAAGATATTCCGGGGATAGGCAGCAAAAGACGTTCTGCACTACTAAAGTTCTTTGGTGGTCGTGATGGCGTGATTAATGCGACCATTGAAGAAATAAAGAAAGTTGAAGGTATCAGCCTCAGGCTGGCACAACAGATACATGAATATTTACATAATGACTAGCACCGGGGAGCAGTACTGTGTACCGTATGCCCCAAAGAATCTTCTGCTTTGATCTCTGGCTTTATATGAACATCCCAAACCTTCTAACACTAACACGAATTGTTCTGGTTCCTTTTCTTGTGGTCATTTTTTATCTCCCCTTTGAATGGAGTTATCTGACCTGTGCAGGAATATTTGCCTTTGCTGCGGCCACTGACTGGCTTGACGGCTATCTTGCCCGACGTCTGAATCAGAGTACCCCGTTTGGTGCTTTCTTTGATCCGGTAGCGGACAAAATCATGGTTGCTACTGCCTTATGCCTGTTGATTGATGAGTTCCGGATATACTGGGTGACCGTGCCCGCATTAATCATTATTGGTCGTGAAATCGTTATATCGGCCCTCAGGGAGTGGATGGCCGAACTGGGTAAACGAACCAGCGTGGCTGTCAGTATGATTGGGAAAGCAAAAACAGTGGCTCAGATGGTGTCCATTACCTTGCTGCTACTATCCCCCGTGCCTGTTGACTCATGGGTTGGCTTTCTCGGAATTCTGCTACTTTATCTGTCTGCAGTTCTAACACTATGGTCCATGTATGTTTATCTGAAAGCGGCCTGGCCAGACCTCTCCCCGTTTAACAAACCTGACTGATGCGATTGATAGCAGTTGACATCAAAACAAAAAAACCTACAATACGCTTCGTGTTCGGGCGCTGACAGGTATTCAGTATCCGTCGTCTAACACGAGATTGCGGGAATAGCTCAGTTGGTAGAGCGCAACCTTGCCAAGGTTGAGGTCGTCTTTCTTATGACAAGAGCGAACCTCGTTTCCCGTTTATGTTCCAGATTGCGGCGAGTTAGCAAAGCGGTTATGCAGTGGACTGCAACTCCATTTAGACCGGTTCGACTCCGGTACTCGCCTCCAGAATAAAATTGCAGGCATAAGCCTGTTTTTTTATGGCGTTACTCTGTACTATCCAAGTACTGCCCGAGTGGTGAAATTGGTAGACACAAGGGACTTAAAATCCCTCGATTGAAAGATCGTGCCGGTTCGAGTCCGGCCTCGGGCACCACCCTGATTACATTCCAAATATGGCGAGTTAGCAAAGCGGTTATGCAGTGGACTGCAACTCCATTTAGACCGGTTCGACTCCGGTACTCGCCTCCAGACTTCACTCTCCTGATATAAATATCTACCTGAAATAATAATTGTCCTTTTGCAGGATTCAGGTAGGCAGCCCTTCGAAATAGAAAACTCCACGTTTCATCCAGCGTTTTACTTACCAATAGTCAGCATCATTTGTAATAGATTATGAGCAAATCAAACAGCTCATGAAAGGTCTGAGAGGCTTATGCATTACCCATGGTAAAAAAAAGAACTCCAGCGTCCAGGGAATTTCTTCTTATCCTTGATAAAGTCGAGAAGTGATTCAAGCGGCATATGCTTCAAAGATTCTCTCGCTTCTCTGAATCCATCACCATAAATGGGATCCGGGCTGAGCTCTATCTCTTTGCGTCGATATTCTGCATCCTGGGTATCAAGATTTTTCAACCAGATATATTCCATGAGTACACACATGCCTTCCTCGACCTTCAATGGCAGATTTTCATAGTAGTTATAAAAAAACCAGGCGTGAGTTAATTCATGAATCATAACTGTACGAAAATGCTCTTCTGGTAAGTTTATTTGAATTAAAATGCAGTCAAAGTTTCTGGCCAGAATCCGCCCTTTCTGATGAGTGGTTGTGGTTCTGGTCACCCCAAGAATCGGGTGGTTCTCATGAAAATCATGCTGGCTCGCTCCATTTAACTCATCTCTGTCACAGAGTTTAACCGGGGTTTGGGTTGAATTAAGCTTCAGTCCAACCGACGCCAGTGCCGAGCGCATTTCCTCTGCTATTTTTTCGGCTCGCTCCTGTGAAGAAACACCATGGAGGCTGCATCGGTTACATATCACCACCCCATCGGGATATTGCATGCCGCCATCGGTAAGATTATCGCACACCAGCCGGCCACAGCTTGAGCACTCCGGGTGGCCAGAGTGAATATTGCAAAACTTATTCCCCCAGAAATCGATATAATAATTCGGCGTTAGAGGGTTTCGGCAGACAGAGCAGAGTGGGGCGGTTTGTTTTTCCAAACAAACCGGATGCCATGGCATCTTGTCATGGTCAATATAACTTCCCTTTACAGGCTTTCTGCAGCCAGGGCATTTAAAGCAGTCCGGATGAAAAGCCCGATTCCTGAAAACAACAAAGGCCTTTCCTGCGAATGGCTTTTTACAGCCTTTGCATTTAAAGCAACCCGGATGCCATCTCACCCCCATGGCCTTGACATACCGTCCTTTAACCGGTTTTTTGCAACCCTGGCAATAGTTCATGACCTTCCCTGAAGCATGAATAATAAGACCCCGTAACACTCTGGAAGAATTCTCCATGACCTGTAATAACAATTCTTCATAGAGACAAGGCCTTCTTTTCTTGTCCTATCAAATATGATGATCGGCAGCCATCTTTTTCAATCGACTCGCTTCGGCATGATAATACTGACTTGTTGTATTAATTGAGTCGTGACCAGCAAATATAGCAAGATCTTCAATATCCATCCTGTGCGCCAGATGAGTAAGGGCAGTATGGCGGAGAGTATGAAATGGCAGATCCTGCAGGCGATGTCTGATAATGGGGTCCGCTCTGTCCTGACAATGACTCATAAATGATTTCCACCAGTATCGAAGTCCTCGAGAGGAAAGGGGACTCATAACGCCATTTGTCTTTCGCACCTTTGGAGCTAAAGGGAAATCATCACCATACAATCCTGAGTGGCCATTAATCTGTCGATACCGAATAATCGTCTGCTGAAGATTAGCATTGATCGGTACTTGTCTTCTCTTTCGTCCTTTTCCCAGAACGCTGAGGCAGTATCCATTGTCATTATCTGGATTTATGTCTGAGCAGGTATGTCCCGTCAGTTCAGATTCCCTTAAGGCCAGTCCGTAGCTCAATGAGATGATAAATCGTGTTCGTTCAGCCTCAAGGCGCTCCTTATTTGTGTTTGACGGCATACTCTCAAGGCACTCCCGGATAAACTGCCACTCATTTTCATAAAAATAGCAAATAACAGTATTACCCTTGGCTACCTTTTCACCTGAGCGAACCAGGGAGGTAGCCGGGTTACCAAAAATATAGCGATTCTTCTCAAGAAAAGAGAAAAAAGATGACATTACATCAATGATTTGGTCAGTACTTTTTCCCTGACTTATCGCTGACCGAAACATGATTCTATTGGGCTGGCCAGGAAGAACGCCTTTGACCAGCCAGCGTTCTGGCAGATTTTGAATAAAATAAAGATAGCTCTGCACATGCTTCAGTCGAACTTCTTTGTATCCAATCCCCAGCTCCAGATATAAATAAGCGGTTAGCCGAGTAACTTCCCTTTCATAACGTCTAAGGGTTTCCTCTGAGCGAGCGCCTGACTTCGTCAAAAACAAGGCCATGGCATCACCGTCATGGTCAGCGCCCATCAAGTTATCATGACCCGGGTCGGAGCTGACAAAGGGAAGGGCGGGTATCAATAAGCCTTCGGGCAAAATGGATTGGCTCATTCCTTTACCTCTTCCTTATTTGGCTTTACGGATAGTGCTTTCTCAAAGGCTTCAGCCGCACCGCGGACTCTTTCAAGCTCGCGCTCCAGGCCGCTGAGTTGCTTTACCCGATCTTCCGACTCAGCAAGACGTATTTCAAGCTTGTCATTAGCACTTCTTGTGGTTTGATATTGTTGATGTACGATCATCGATTCTCTTGACTCACTCTGGAGGCTTCGAACATTTTTCAGGACATCCTCCTGTTCACAGTCCAGTAAAACCATGAGCTTTCGGGTTGATTCAAGAATAATCTCTGTTTTCTCTCTGCCGGAGGACAGCTGATTTCTTTCCTCACAAACCTGAATATATGCCTTTGATTTGCTATCAAGACGATTCTGTAATTCAAGATTAGCCTTATGCAATTCCCCCAGTTTTTCGTTGAGCTTCGCCGTATTTTTTTCCAGCCCCTGCTTTGACCTGCGCTCATCATCAACAACCCTTAGCCAGTGATCCAGTTGTTCCTGGTGCCGCTGATCCATCTGCTTCTCAAGGTTAATTATGGACTGCTGATGAAGCGCCTTTTGCTCTTCCAGCATTGACTGGAGCTGCTGGTTCTGCTTTTGTTCCCACTGCAAAAGGGCTTCCAACTCTTTGTGCTGCTGGTCTTTCTGTTGTAACTCAAGTTTTGTCGTTTCAAGTTCTGCCTGAGTCTTCTGCTGCGCACTTTGCAGCCCCTCATTGCTTTTGTTTAAGCGCTCATTTTTATCCAAAAGCTGCTGCAGGGTTTCCTTTAACTGATCAATTTCCTGATTTGCCGACTCTTCAAAAGTCCTTTGTTCTTCAGTCAGCTGATGTTTCCACCTGGCAATACCGCGTTTCAAGCTTCTAACCAGTTCATCAGGTAACTCAAGCTCTTGCTCCTCACCCAAGTCTCCCAGAAAACGCCATTCATTGTAGTAGGGCAGGATGGTCTGCTTACCCATTTTTCCTATACGGGCCACCTTGTCAGCGTTGATTCTTTCACCTTTTTCTTTCAGGCCATCAAGGATGCTGAATATCCGCTGTCTTCTCTGCTGATCCTGATCATTTTCTTTCATAAGTGGTAAATCCCGGGAAATTATAGAACCATTGATACTAGTATTATAATACCAGTATCAATGGTTTCGCCAGAAAGATCTCTACTGCCGGTAACTGAACTTACCGGCAGTAAAATATCGAAAAGAAAGATATATAGCCAAAAGCAGTGAATCAGATAGTTTGAGAGGACACAGAGTTAAAACGGGTTTTAAAAAGGAGGTCTTTGGAGCTGAACATTACGAAGATTAAAATAAAGCGTGACAGGAACTAAAATGGTGGGAGGAATAAAAAGCTTGGAGTAATCCAGTGCCAGACAGGATGAAGAATAAATAAGAGGAGATGAGGGTGAGGGCCCTAAAGAGTAACTTCTTTGATACTCTCACAACTGTGTAGAACCCTTCTATTATCACTGCGCACTCATTTCAAATAACGAGCTTTCTGCTTGATTTTCTCAACAAGCTTTTTACCTTTAGCAGTTAACGTCAGCTTGAAATAGCGACCATCGTCTTCATGCTGTACTTTTTTAATCAAACCAAGACCTGGCCGATCATGCCGTCCTTCGCCCAAACGCTTGACACTGACAGCAATATCACTTGGGGTACCGCAGGTAAGCTTTTCTGCGTTCACAAGATCAGTAATGGTTTCTCCAGGGTTTTCTGCAACCACAAGAAGAATTTGCCACTGGATAACAGTCAGTGGTTGTTCCTGCATCAGCTGGGTTAATTTTATGAGGCCTTTCAAAGTCATTGGCAGTTACCTTTCTCTAATTGGTTATGAGGCGTGTTGTGGACTAGTAGCGTCGTTTAATTTTCATGCTGTTAGGCTATAGCCTAGTCTGTACAACGGTTACGGCGACTGCTATACCAGAATAAATAGTAGACAGTTTTCTACTGTTATAGCAAGTTTCTGATCATAGTCGTTAAATATTTCGGCACCGGGTAACAAAACTGTTACGTTAAGAAACAGTCTGTCGAGTGCAGTACCGATCCGTATACAGAGCGTTAATAGACTTTTAGCTCTATCAATTCCGGCTGAAGGCCGTTGAAGCACGATGACGTCTAATTAGTTAAGCGTCCTGCTCTCTGTATATGTATATTAAAACCGCGTAAGTGTTGGACAACTGTTTTTTGAAAAAATTCTCTAAAAAATAAAATTACGCATATATTGTCGTGAATAAAGCGCTTTTCAGGTGTTTTTCCCCTGAGGGGACGAGGTTATTACGGTGATATCATTATTCGCATAATATATATTATGTTAAATACAGAAGTGAAACGTTGATTAGAGATAAAGCCATGAAAGTAGTTAGCTTTAATGTTAATGGCCTCAGGTCCAGGCTACACCAGCTAGCCCGGGTTATTGACTGCTATAGCCCTGATATCATTGGCCTTCAGGAGACAAAAGTAGCTGATGAAGACTTCCCGGTTAACGCAGTCACCGAAATGGGATACCACGTAACATTCCATGGGCAAAAAACTCATTATGGTGTTGCCTTGCTGAGTAAAGTTCCACCCTTACAGGTTCAAAAAGGCTTTCCGACAGACATTCCGGGCGCTCAAAGAAGAGCCATCATTGGTGATTACGATATAAATGGAAACATCGTCAAAATTATCAATGGCTATTTCCCCCAGGGAGAAAACCGTAATCATGAGGTTAAATTCTCTGGAAAAAAAAGGTTTTACAATGAATTACAAAGCTATTTAAACAGTAGCTGCCTCCCCTCTTCCAACCTTTTGGTTGTTGGCGATGTTAATATCTCTCACACCGATCTGGATATTGGGATAGGTCATGATAACGCCGTGCGCTGGTTGAAAACAGGCAAATGCAGCTTTTTACCAGAGGAGAGAGCGTGGTTTGACAGGCTGCTTGAATGGGGGCTAACTGATTGTTTTAGAAGGTTGCATCCTACTGAAAGCGACCTGTTCAGCTGGTTTGATTACCGCAGCCGTGGATTTGAAAAAGAGCCAAAACGAGGACTTAGAATCGATGCTATTCTGGCAACGGCTTCTCTTATGGAGCGCTGTCATTCTGTGAATATTGATTACCCTGTCAGGGCAATGCAAAAACCATCAGATCATGCGCCAGTCATAGCAGAATTCATGATCTAGATATAAATGGTGATTGATAACACGAAGGGTGATTATATTTTCCTTGCCTTATTGAGAATCATTCTTATTTGATTACTTTTAAATGCGGTCTATTCTAAGCCCAATCAATAACAAATGATTGGGCAATAAATATGACCGCTTTTCATAAAAGCAGATTGTTTTTTATGGCTTTTTTTATCTTTCTTCCAGGAACCTTATTAGCGGCTGTGGATGATGGTGTGAAATTTAAAGAGATACTATTAAATTATCAGGGCAAGGAAATATTAAATACCACTATCTCCGTTGAATGTTCAAGCCATGATAATGTATGTCAGTCAGTCCTGGAGTTTGAAAAGGGCGAGGTTTATCAGAACAATGGTTCACAATTTCCTCTAAGAGGGTTGCGATTTAAGGGATACTTTCATCGTAATCCCAATAATATGTCAGAGCTGGGATCAATCATCGCCCACAAGGATGATAAAGAAACCACAATTCCATTAAGTATTGATTACCAAGAGTTACCTCTTGGCAACAAAGATAACCCACTGACCAGAGCTATAATTGCTCAGCTCCACCCTGCCCTCATAGAGCGCTCATATAAAGAGATCAACAACACCACTGACATATCAGACTATCTTACCGGGGAGACCAAAAACTCAGAGACTCTCCATTTATTCAAGCCTGAGCCACATCACCTTTCATCCAAAGATATAAGCAACTTAAAGCACTCTATTAATGATGAATTTCTAATACTGGACATTGGCGACAGTTACTCGATGGTCCTGATTTTTGATCACGATAACTATCCTTCTTCTGTTTATGTGCTCGATCGCTGGAAGCTCTACAGGAGTCCGGTTTTCAAGACAGTCATTGGCTATGGGGATTTAGTGGGCCTTGTTTTACATGGAATGGATTTTATTAAACACGGCGGTTCTTTATTAGGTGTAGGAGATCATGCCAGTCATGGGTCACACTTTGCCTCATTAGAAAGGCTTGCTCACTCTATTGGCATTGGTCATCAGGGGCTACACAGATTAACCAGTTTGATCGGTGCCGGTTTCCATATCGCGGAAATTATTGATCATACTAATGGCGTTGGTGAATTTATTAATGGGGGGCAGAAGCATTATCATGACCATCATCATGGCGCATGGGGGGAAATCTTTGGAGTGCTGCATTTAGGGCACACTTTTTTCGAGCTGGCAACTGATCGTTCTCTTGCTCACGGGATTCAAATGGTGTTAACCGTTGCCAGTTTTGGTTATCACCATGTGCCGCATCATTATTATGAATATACCCTGCCAGAGGTTATTCGCCCTGTGGTAAAAGGTGAAAACAAACGCCACCTTAATGCAAAGAGTATCAACTAGCTTTATTTCCTCAAATCAGTGTTATGAGCCCTGATCATCGGGCTCATAGCACTCTCTCCCTATCATCGTCCTATTGAACTATAAGAAACTGGTCGCATTTCTAATAGGATATTGCGAGAATTGCAGGTCTTATGGATAGGGTTATGCGTCCATCGTAGTATTTCTATGCAAATACTTTAGCTACGTGCACAGTCGACGCTAACAACAACGAACACGTCAGGGCAATGATTGCCGATTTAAAATAAAAAAAGTGACGCCGGGGTAATATAAAAAGTGCAAAAGTTAGTCAATGTGAACGGCTCGTGGCTGGCCGCCGGTGTTATTGCGGCGGGTATAGTGGTGTACCTTCTTACTGCCGATGTCGTAAATATCAATGATGCTGACAAGACCCCTGCCCCAACCCCGGTAACTTCCGGGCAAGAAGTCCTGTCCGCTGTTCAGGCAACTCATTTCAAACAAGAATTTGTTAAACGCACGTTAACATTGTATGGCAGAACCGAGACAGACCGTACCGTCACTGTCAGCGCCGAACTGGCAGCGAGGGTTATGGATATATTGGCCAATCGTGGTGAGTTAGTGACTGCCGGACAGGAAATTGTCCGACTTCGTGAAGGTAGCTTGAAAGCTCAGCTGAAATCGGCAGAGGCCAGGATCAGGCAAGCTGAGCAGGATTATCAGTCAGCCCTTTTATTGCAAAAGAAAAAGCATATTGCCGAGAATCAGATCACCCAGCTTGAAGCGGAACTTGCAGAAGCATTATCGCAAAAAGAGGAACTCCAGACCCAGTGGGATAATACTCAGATTAAAGCACCCATACCTGGCATTCTTAATAAGCGACACGTAGAGGTTGGTGACTTTCTTGATAAAGGAAACCCAGTGGCTGAGATATTAGATCTTGATCCTCTGGTGGTGAGTGTCGATGTTCCGCAAAACAGTATCAGTTACTTCAAGCCTGGCCAGAAAGCTGAAGTCCGATTTCTGGGTGGCCGCACATTAGAAGCCACTATTCGTTTTATTGACCGCCAGGCTAATTCATCAACCCGGACGTTCTCTGTTGAATTAACCATCCCCAATCCAAACATGAAAATTCCCGCAGGACTCAGTGTTGAAGCGGACCTTCTGATGGAAGAAGTTCTGGCGCTGGAAATCAGTCCTGCCTGGCTGGCCCTGAGTGAAGACGGTGAACCCGGCATCAAATGGGTTACCACCGCCAGTAAGGTACAGTTTACGCCGGTGGATGTGGTGAAGTCAGAAAGTGACCGCCTCTGGGTCACTGGAATTCCGGAGCAGGCGAGAATTATTACCCGTGGACAGGGTTTTGTCCGTGCCGGTGACCTTGTGGATGTGGTCAGTCCTGATCGTTCCCTGATTGCGGGGGAATAATGCCATGCTCAACATAATCTCTGCTTCGTTGATACGAACCCGTACTGTGATGATGCTGCTGGCTTTGATTTTGATATCCGGACTGGCCAGCTATCTGACTATTCCAAAAGAATCGAGCCCTGATATCACCATTCCGGTCATCTATATCTCGGTTTCCCATGAAGGTATATCTCCTGAGGATGCAGAACGTCTGCTGGTTCTGCCCCTGGAGAAAGAACTGAGAGCTATCGAGGGTGTTAAAGAGCTCAAGGCCACCGCTTCACAGTCCCGTGCCTCAATTACTCTGGAATTTATTGCCGGGCTGGATACTGACGAGGTTCTTGCGGATGTTCGGGACAAAGTGAACCTGGCAAAAAGCAAACTCCCCCAGGGTACCGATGAACCCATTATTAATCAGATCTCATTTGCCAGTATGGAGCCGGTCATTACCGCTGTTCTTTCCGGTAACCTGCCGGAACGGGCGCTGGTTAAAATGGCCCGTAAACTCAAAGATGAGCTGGAATCAAGAAAGCAGATTCTGGA
>NZ_JAVRMB020000163.1:0-7054 GCF_031844845.1 Endozoicomonas sp. | reverse complement strand
GACGTGGGTGTTCGGATGCAGGAACTGGTATTCCCCACGACGGTGGCCCATCAGTTCCAGGGCACGGTTACAGATAACTTCGTTGGCATTCATGTTGGTGGAAGTACCGGCACCACCCTGAATCATATCAACGACAAACTGATCGTGCAGGTGACCTTCAATAATTTCGTCACAGGCGTCAGAAATAGCTTCAGCTTTTGGTGCGTCCAGCATGCCCAGGTCACGGTTGGCCAGTGCGCAGGCCTTTTTAACCATGGCCAGAGCCTTTGGCAGATTGGTGTAGTGGTTCAGCTGGACACCACTGATCTGGAAGTTTTCTACGGCACGTTGTGTTTGAATGCCATAGTAAACATTTTCTGGTACTGGAGCTTCACCCAGAAGGTCATGTTCAATTCGGTATTGGGTCAGATCAGTCATTACTTGTAGCCTTGGATCGAGCCTTACTTGGCACTGGAAAAAATCTTCAGTCTGCAGGAAAAGTTTCTTACGCTTGGGAGTAGCAGACTGCTTGAGATAATTCTGTTCCTGTCCATAATTATCAGCAATAAGAAGTACTACCTAACTAAAACAAAAGTTATCAAAAAGTTAAAAAAGTGATGATCTGTATCAATTTTGATCAGGTTAAAAAGCACTCTTTCATACTGTTTTTCTTGTTGTTTGTCCTGTTGTTATAAGAGGACTGTGTTAGTCCCCTTGGACGATGATTCCTCATCCCTCAAACGATTTAATCAGTGGCAATCACAGTCAGGCACGGTCGCCTGCTAACTGATAACCAATCGAATATAAATAAATGATGCATGGTCAGAAGTGTCCGGTTAAGCAGGTCTGTCCAGCGGCATTTTTTAAGAGGCAGGTGTTATGGATATTCGCGGACTGGGCTATGTGACTGCAGAGTCAACGGATCTTGAACAATGGCGTCAGTATGGGACCCAGGTGCTGGGGATGATGCTGACAGAGGATTCTGACGACAATACGCTCTATCTGAAAATGGATGACCGTAACTATCGAATGCTTGTAGAGAAGTCTGATCAGGATCGTTACGGTGTCAGTGGCTGGGAAGTGGCTGGTCCTGAAGCTTTTTTAGAGGCTATTGACGATCTGGATAAAGCGGATGTGCAAGTGGTGCATGGTACATCTGAACAAGCCAGAGTCCGGAAGGTTCAGGAATTGATTAAGTTCTGTGATCCGGATGGTAATCGCCATGAAATTTTCTGGGGGCCTCAACTGGATTTTGCCCGCTTTATTTCACCGGTAGGCGTCAAATCGTTTGTTTCTGATGGGTTAGGGCTTGGTCACACGGTTCTGCCAACCCCCGCCTTCGACAACAGTCGTTCTTTTTATACCGATGTTCTGGGCTTTGGGTTGTCCGACCTGATGAAAGTTCGTTTCACTGATGATCCAAACGAGCCGGAAAAACGCCTGCACTTTTTGCACTGTGGTAATGGGCGCCATCACTCACTGGCTATCTTCGAAGCGTCGGTACCTTCAGGTTGTGTTCATATGATGCTGGAAGTGTGTGATATGGACGAAGTAGGGCGGGCTATGGATCGCATGGTTGCCAACGGAATTAAGCTGACTGCAACACTGGGGCGTCATACCAATGATGAAATGACGTCTTTCTATATGAAGACGCCTTCCGGCTTCGATATGGAATACGGCTGCGGTGGCCGTGTTATTGATTGGGATGAGCATACCGCTTTTGAAAGCACCGTCGTCAGTCACTGGGGACATGACTTCAGTGTTGGCTTCAAATAAGCACTGTGAATAACAGGAATCAGACGGTTAAGACTGGCTCATCATAAAAACAACAAAAGGTGTACTTCATGGACAAACGCATGACCGCTGCAGATATCGTTGCTGAACTGCAGGACGGTATGACTATTGGGGTCGGGGGCTGGGGCCCACGGCGTAAGCCAATGGCTCTGATTCGCGAGATTCTTCGTTCAGACCTTAAAGATCTGACAGTCGTCGCCTATGGTGGTGCTGATGTCGGTATGCTCTGTGCTGCCGGTAAGGTGAAGAAGGTTGTTTTTGCGTTCGTTTCTCTCGATTTTATCCCTCTTGAACCCTATTTTCGTCAGGCTCGCCAGAAGGGCGAAATTGAAGTGATGGAAATTGATGAGGGTATGATGCTGCTGGGCCTGAGGGCTGCAGCATGGGGATGCCCCTATATTCCAACCCGTATTGGACTGGGTACTGATGTCATTCGCGTCAATCCGGATATCAAGGTGATTGATAGTCCTTATGATGAGAAAGAGTGGGTTGCCATGCCAGCCCTGAAACTGGATGTGTCTCTGCTGCATGCAGATCGTGCTGATGAGCGTGGTGTATGCCAGATTAAGGGCTCCGATCATTATATGGATGACTGGTTCGCAAGGGCTGCAGAGAAGACTTTCGTAACCTGTGATGAACTGGTTGATGCGGATTACTTTAATAACCCTGACGAATCCCGGTATGTTTTCTGGGAACGTTCCATGACCAGTGGCGTATGCCTGCAGCCCGGTGGCGCACACCCAACGTCGTGTGATCCTCTCTATGGCTTTGATATTCCTCACTTCAAAGAGTACAACGCTTCGGCAAAAGACGGTGGTTTCGAGGCTTACTTCGATAAGTACATTAAAAATTTCAGTGAAGAAGAATACCAGACCAAAGTCGGCGGTCTGGAGTCTATCAAGCAACTGCCGTTGCCGGTTTATTGATTGAGGTGGAGTGTAGATTATGACTAATCCGGTAAACGCTGATCTTGTAAAAGAAAGCGTGGCTACAGAATACTCGCTGGCTGAACTGATGATCTGTGCAGGCGCTGAAGCTTTTCGCCATGATGGTGAAGTGCTGGCAACAGGCATTGGCCTGATCCCGCGTCTTGCGGCCAGTCTGGCTATGAAGACCTTTAATTCTGATCTGATGATGACAGACTCGGAAGCCTGGTTGCTTTCAGAGCCAAACCCTGTGGGTAATCGTGAAGAAGGTTTTGTTCAGAAGAATGAAACCTGGATGGGGTTCTCCAGAATTTTTGACAATGTCTGGAGCAGTAAGCGCCATGCAATGGTAGGGCCTACTCAGATTGACCGCTATGGACAGGCCAATATTTCTGCACTGGGAGGCACTTATGAACAGCCTAAAGTGCAGATGCTGGGTGTTCGGGGTTTTCCCGGTAACTCAATCAGTCATGCCAATAGCTTTTTTGTTCCCAGTCACAACACCAGGGTGTTTGTGAGTGGTGAGTGTGATGTGGTGGCTTCTATTGGCTACAACCCGGACAGGTTACCAAAAGGCTACTCACTGGATGAAATCGACATACGTCTGGTGATTAGTGACCTTTGTGTTATGGACTGGAATGGTCCAGATCACCAGCTTCGCCTGTTAAGCACTCATCCGGGTATCAACGTGGAACAGGTGCTGGAAAATACGGGTTTTGAAGTGCATGTAGAGGGTGATGTGCCCGTCACGTCGGCACCGACTCAAGCGCAACTTGAGGTCATCAGACAGCTTGACCCGCACAACCTCAGGGCAAAACAGGTAAAAGATAACCCCCCGGGGGATCGCCGTCAGTAAACAGTCCGATCGAAAGACGGGTGTTGTGTGGATAAAAAGAAGTAATAAACGCATAAGGTGGGTCGCTCAGACCCGCTTGAGGATCAGGCGATGACGGATAATAAACACGATAATAACTCTGATGTGCAGAGCGACATTCAAGCAGAGAATCAGGAAGTAGTTCTTTACGAAGTTCGTGACAACGTTGCTATTGTGACCATGAACCGTCCTGAATATAACAATGCGCAGAACTCAAAAATGACCTACGCACTGGATGCCGCATTCCGGCGTGCCAGTGATGACGACAATGTTAAGGTGATTGTCCTGGCAGGGGCGGGTAAACACTTTTCTGCTGGCCATGATATTGGTACACCGGGGCGGGATGTAGACAAGACCTTTGATCGTGCCAGCCTCTGGTATGACCACACCAATAAGCCCGGTGGCGAGTTTCTTTATGCCCGTGAGCAGGAAGTGTATCTGGGCATGTGTCGTCGCTGGCGGGAAATTCCCAAGCCAACCATTGCCATGGTTCAGGGAGCCTGTGTTGCCGGTGGCCTGATGCTGGCCTGGGTCTGCGATCTGATTATTGCGTCTGATGACTCCTTCTATGCTGATCCTGTCGTTCGAATGGGCATTCCGGGTGTTGAATACTTTGCCCATGCCCATGAATTAAACCCGAGAATTGCCAAAGAGTTCCTCTTCCTTGGAGAGCGGATGCCTGCTGAGCGTGCTTATCAGATGGGAATGCTCAACAGGATTGTCAGCCGGGCAGAGCTGGAAGAGGAAACACTGTCTATTGCCGGACGAATCGCAAAAATGCCACGCCTGGGACTACAGCTGACCAAACAGGCTGTGAACAATGCAGAAGATTTGATGGGTAAGCGCACGACCATGGATATGGCGTTTGGTCTGCATCATTTTGCCCATGCTCATAATGAGCTCGTTTCTGGCGATCGGCTGGCTGGCTTTGATGGCAAATCCATGGCCGCTTCGCAAAAAGAGACCGAGAAAAAGAAGGCGGAAGCATAATGGAAACCCGTCTGACGAAATTATTAGGTTGCCAGTATCCGGTTATTCAGACTGCCATGGGCTGGGTTGCTGACCCGAAACTGGTAGCAGCCACCTGTAATGCGGGTGCTTTTGGTTTTCTTGCCGGGGCGACGATTCCTCCGGAAGAGATGGAAGCGGCCATTCTGGCAACCAAAAAGCTGACAGATAAGCCCTTTGGTGTGAACTTTCACATGTATCAGGCTAATGCGTCTGAGATTGTTGATATGGTGGTGCGCCATGGCGTCAGAGCCGTTAGTTATAGCCGTTCTCCGGGCAAGAAAATGGTGGTTCAGCTAAAAGCTGCAGGTGTCGTTTGTATCCCCACCGTCGGAGCACTGAAACACGCCATTAAAGCGGTGGAAATGGGTGCTGATGCTATCACTGTCCAGGGAGGGGAAGGCGGTGGACATACCGGCTCGGTACCTACCTCGATTCTATTGCCCCAGGTCGTTGAAGCTCTGGATGTACCTGTTGTCGCAGCCGGTGGTTTCAAGGATGGGAAAGGGTTGATTTCAGCCCTTGCCTATGGCGCAGAAGGTATCGCTATGGGTACCCGTTTTCTGATGACTAAAGACAGCCCGGTACCGGCAGCCACATTGGATCGTTATGTCAAAACCAGCAATCCCGCCAGCATTATTGTCAGTAAGGCCATTGATGGAATGCCTCAGCGGATGATTACCAACGAGTTTCTGGCCGAGCTGGAAAAAGCCGGGGCATTGAAGAAATTGATTCTGGCCATCAGCAATGGTCTGGCTTTTAGAAAATATACCGGCATGTCAATGATCAGCATGCTGAAAACCGCACTGCAGATGCGCGGTGAAGGACAGATGACGGCTGCTCAGACCATCATGGCGGCTAATGCACCCATGGTTATTCAGAAGGCAATGGTTGATGGACTCCCTGGTGAAGGGGTTCTGCCTGCCGGTCAGGTTGCCGGTACTATCGACAGCTTGTTGAGCTGTGAAGAACTGATTCAGGAAATCATGCAGGAAGCCAGGCAGCAAATGGTAAGGCTGAATAGCCTGGAAACGAATAAAACGGTAGAGGTGTGTGAGGCGTAACAGGCCTGCACCTTTAGTACTTTCGAGTTGGGATAAGAATAATGAGCAAACCATTTAATGTTTCCATCGAGCAGGGGGTGGCTGAACTCATTTTTGACCACCCACCTGTTAATGCATTCACCAGTCAGGGTTGGGCTGATATTGCTGCTGAGATAGAAGCGTTCGGAAAGAACGACGATGTTCGTGCGATCATTATTGCCGCCAATGGGCGGGGTTTTTGTGCCGGAGTTGATATCAAGGAACTGGCAGAAGATGGCAGCCTGATCGTCAAGGTGAACAAGGGGAATTACGATAGCTTTGAAGCGATTCATCTGAACCCTAAACCGGTGATTGTTGCCGTTCATGGGTTTGTTCTTGGCGGAGGTATTGGTATCTCCGGGGCGGCAGACATTATTGTGGCCTCAGAATGTGCACGTTTTGGCGTCCCTGAGGTGGATCGGGGTGCGATGGGTGGTGGTGCCCATTTGCAGAGAATGTTCCCGGTCCAGAAAGTACGTTACATGTATTTTACCGGTGACATGATTGATGCTCAGGAAGCTTATCGTCTTGGCGCTATTGAGCGGGTTGTTCCGAAAGATCAGTTGCTGGATACCGCCCGTGAAATTGCCGCAAAGATTGCTGCAAAAAGCCCAAAAATGATTCAACTGGCGAAAGAAGCCCTGACGGGTATTGAAGATGGCAGTCTCGAAGCCAAATACCGCTGGGAACAGGGCTTTACCCTGGAGGCCTATACTTCTCCGGACTCTCAGGAGGCCAGAGACTCGTTCGTTGATAAAAGGGAAGCGTCGTTCTCTTCAAAAGACGCAAATGCTAAGGAAGCCACGGGGGCATAATATGGATCTCAGATATACCGACAGTCAAAACGCCTTTCGAGAGGAAGTGCGAAACTGGCTGGCTCAAAATGTACCTGCTCAGCCTCTGCAGTCCTTCGATACTGAAGAAGGTTTTCGTCAGCATCGTGAGTGGGAAGCCCAGCTGAACGATGGCCGCTGGGGCATGGTCACCTGGCCTGAAACACTGGGTGGGCGTGGCTGTGATTTGATTGAATGGCTGATTTTTGAAGAAGAATATTATCGTTCCGGTGCGCCGGCGCGGGTGAATCAAAACGGTATTTTTCTGTTGGGACCTACCTTGATGGAGTTTGGCACCAAAGAGCAGAAAGCTCGCTTTCTTCCCAAGATGGCCACCGGTGAAGAAGTCTGGGCCCAGGGATGGTCTGAGCCTGGTGCAGGCTCTGATATGGCCGCCATTCGTTCCAAAGCCGAGCGGGTAGATGACCATTATATTATTAATGGTCAGAAAACCTGGTCGACACGTGCCGTCTGGGCAGATTGGACTTTCGGTATTTTTCGGACGGACCCTGATTCCAGTCGCCATAAAGGCCTTACCTTTATTCTTGTGCCTCTGGA
>NZ_JAVRMB020000162.1:0-10556 GCF_031844845.1 Endozoicomonas sp. | reverse complement strand
AGACACGATTCCTGTGGTTGGCTATGCATTCCCACGCAGAGCGTGGGAACGAGGTTCCTGGTGGGTTTTGCGACAGCCTCCTGCGCGGGAAAGACGGAGGGTCAACCTTTTGCGACAACCTCGAAGGCGGGAATCCATCTCAAGAGTGGGAGTCTATCTCGAGCAGTGGATCTTCGCCTTCACGGGAATGACTGTAGGGTGTTAATTCTCCCTTTTTGCGACAACCTCCTTCGTGAGAATGACGGTGTGCGGGTATTTCCTGCAGCTCCTCCCTTAAGAGTTATAACCATTTCGACTTTCTCTTTGGACACTTTTAATTGCACCCTCCAAGGATAGTTTTTTCAGCACCTTGTAATAAAAAAGGATATGATTATCATTGGAGTATTTTCCCTTAAAAGCAAAGGATTATCTTGCTCAATGCATTGTCCATTCTGTGGTGCCGCTGAAACGAAAGTGATCGACTCACGCCTGGTCGCAGAAGGCAGTCAGGTGCGAAGGCGTCGGGAATGCCTTACCTGCATTGAACGCTTTACCAGTTATGAAACAGCAGAACTGCTGATGCCCCGGCTGGTTAAGCGTGATGGTACCCGTGAACCGTTTAATGAAGATAAACTCAGGGCGGGAATGACCCGTGCCCTGGAAAAAAGACCGGTGGGTGTTGAGCAGCTTGAAGAGGCAGTCTGCCGGATTATTCATCGGCTTCGTGCCATGGGTGAGCGTGAAGTAAGCTCCCGTATTCTGGGTGAAGAAGTGATGCGGGAATTAAAACAGCTGGACGAAGTCGCCTATATCCGTTTTGCTTCCGTGTATCGTCACTTCAAGGACCTGAATGAGTTTCGGGAAGAGATTGATCGTCTGGAGACTGAGGATCGGGGTTACTGAGTCTATATGCCTCTGCTTCTTTTATTATTGGCGATTGCAGCCCTGGTTTTTGGTCCCCAGCTGTGGGTGCGCCGAACCCTTCGTCAATACGGTAAGGATCGACCGGATCTGCAGGGAACCGGTGGCGAGCTGGCTGAACACCTGATTAAGCGGTTTCAACTGAGTGATGTAACCGTCTGCGAGGGGCTTGAAGGTGAGGATTATTATGATCCGGAAGCCAGGGTGGTCTCTCTCTCCAGTACCCATTTTAACGGAAAAACCATTGCAGCGGTGGCAGTGGCCACCCATGAAGTCAGCCATGCACTGCAGCATCAGGAACAACACGCCGGTTTTATGCGTCGGCAGAGACGACTGAAGATCGCTATGGTGATTGAGCGGTTCAGCGTGCTGGCTCTGATGGTCACACCTTTTATCTTTTTATTAACCCGGTTACCCCAAAGCACTTTGATAACCTTACTATTGGGCGTATCAGGCATGGTTGCTTCCCTTTGGGTTCAGTTGATGAACCTGCCGGTTGAGCTGGATGCCAGTTTTAACCGGGCGTTGCCGATTCTGGAAGAGGGTTATCTCTCTCAGGAAGATCTACCGGGAGCCAGGAAAGTGTTGAAAGCGGCCGCTATGACTTATGTTGCTGCAGCACTTGCCAGTTTGCTGAATATTGGACGATGGATAGCTATCCTCCGTCGATAATCCTGCTATCTATTTAAAAGGTAGTATCGAATTTTAATTGTTTATATATGGAAGTAAGTTGATATGGTCAGTTCATCCCTGCTGGCTTTGTTTGTTCCCACGTTTTTCTTTGTTTCTGCCACGCCTGGCATGTGTATGACACTTTCCATGACGCTGGGTATGACCGTTGGGGTTCGCCGCGCGCTCTGGATGATGCTGGGGGAGCTACTGGGCGTTGGTCTGATCGCTGTTCTTGCTGTTATTGGCGTGGCAGCAGTGATGTTGAACTACCCGGCCGCATTCACCGTGTTCAAGTGGATTGGGGGTGTTTACCTGCTTTACCTCGGTTTCCAGATGTGGCTTTCCAAAGGGAAAATGGCCATTCCACAAGATGGGCACCAGCCAAGGGAGACGGGAGCCAGAGATCTGATGGTTCAGGGATTTCTAACAGCTGTGGCAAACCCCAAAGGGTGGGCATTTTTTATTTCACTGCTGCCGCCGTTTATTTCTGCGGATATGCCGCTGATACCACAACTGACCATTCTGGTAACCATGATTCTGATTATAGAGTTTATCTGTCTGATAATTTACGCAGCGGGTGGCAGAACCCTGAGACACTTTTTGCAGAAAAGCGGCAATGTTCGAATTATGAATCGAATTGCTGGCTCTTTGATGATGGGCGTGGGTATCTGGCTGGCATTTGGCTGAATATCAGGCCAAAGTCCGGATCTGCGATGGCCTGTCTTGCAAAGAAATATTCAATCCTCAAGTTGCCGGACGGCAATTTCCAGTACCCGGGCAACTCGCTCCAGCGTCTGTTTTTTTGTTTTGGAGCCTGGATTTTCCATCTGTGCCACTGCCGACTGACTGATCCCCATTCGGTTCGCCAGTTGTTCCTGACTGAGTTTTCTATATTTGCGCCAGGCTGCAATCAGGGAGAGCCCCTGAAGCTGGTAGCCGACAACTTCATGGGGAAACCAGATCTCATCGGCCTGGTTGGACATCTGCAACCACTGATCATAAGGCACCACGGCAAATGCGGGTTTGCCTCCGAGGTGAATGATCTGGACATCAGCAGGTGTTTTCATTGCGTCGCCTCACCTCCTCAATGGTGACGACCCGAATAACGCCGTCCACCGTAAAAAAGACCCGAAATCGACCAACCCGTAAACGATAGTCATAGGACTGATTGGTCAGTTTCTTAACATTTTGACAAGCCGGAAAGTGTGCCAATGCTGAAACTTCCTTCCGGGCTCTGCTAGACCAGCATATTGTATTCTTGGCTAATAGTATAAGCCAAAAAATAAGCTTAACGTTTCCGGAACACGTCAAAGCCAATAAAACGATGTATTAGCCAATAAAAGATAGAGCCTTACGGTTTTTCATATGAATCACCCGCTGATTACTGCTCCCCCGCCAGGGCAGTGACAGATCCCGCTTATCTAGCTCAAAACGTCCATCAATCAGCACATCGATATATTGCACAACGTCCTGTTGGGCTTTGCTGAGTTCTTCGAGCGTGTAACCGGTCCAGAGCCAGATGTTTTTCTCCGGATATTCTGCTTTTACCCGTTTAACGAGTTTCAGTATGCCTGTCAGGTTACCCGGAAAGAGCGGGTCTCCTCCTGAGAGCGACAGACCATCCCGCTTGATACGTTGATCCCCCAGATCCTGAATAATCCGGTCTTCCATAGCCTGGTCAAAGGGTTCACCCATGCTGGCATCCCAGGTAGTAGCATTGTGACAACCTTTGCAGAAGTGTTCACAACCACTGACAAACAGGGTGCAGCGGGTACCTTCACCATTGACCACATCGATTGGGTAGTATTGCAGGTAGTTCATGGAATCATCTCGTTCCCACGGTGTCCGTGGAAATGCATGCCTTGCGGTTAGCATTGTACCTGTGGATGGTTCTGCATTCCCACGCAGAGCGTGGGAACGAGGGGACATCGATTGGATAGTATTGGAGGTAGTTCATGTTCTTCTCGTTCCCACGGTCGTGGTTACCGTAAAACTCCCAACCCCATCATTCCTATGCTCCGCATGGGAAGGCATAGGTCCGGTGACAGGGTTGCCGGTGGGTTGAGGTATGCGTTCCCACGGTGGACCGTGGAAACGAGTCTGACAGGAGGGCTTGTATCCTGTATCAGAGATGCTTCACCCGACGAACCACTTCTTCCTGCTTGCCCTTGATAAACGGGCGGCTATTGGGCTGACCCAGGTAGCCACAAACACGACGGGTTACTGACATCCTGCCGGAGTCACGGTTCTTGCATTGTGGGCACTCAAAACCCCGATTGGTGGCGTTAAACTCACCTTCATAACCGCAGCTGTAGCAGGAGTCATTGGGGGTGTTGGTGGCGTAATAAGGTACTTTGTCGTAAGTGTAATCCCAGACGTTTTCCAGAGCCTTCAGGTTGTTGACCATGTTCGGGTATTCGCCGTAACAGATAAAACCGCCGGTGGCATGCTTTGGATAGACCTGCTCGAAATCCACCTTGTCATAAGGGTTAACCTTTTTCTCCACATCCAGGTGGAATGAGTTGGTGTAGTAACCTTTTTCAGTAACACCTTCAATAACCCCAAACTTCTTTCTGTCCAGTCGGCAGAAACGGTCACACAGACTTTCGCTGGGGGTAGAGTAGAGGCTGAAACCGTAACCGGTTTCTTCCTTCCACTCATTCACCGCTGCACGCAGGGTTTCAATGATAGCGACTGATTTCTGGCGAAGTTCTTCGCTGTCATAAATGTCTCCAGCGCCGGACTTACCGCCATACAGGGCATTGATGGTCTCGTGGATACCGATGTATCCGAGGGAGATGGAAGCACGGCCATTTTTGAAAATTTCACTGACCTTGTCATCCGGCTTCAGGCGCACACCACAGGCCCCTTCCACATAGAGAATAGGTGCGACTCTGGCCCGCACATTGTCCAGACGCTGGATTCGGGTCATCAGAGCTTCTTTAGCCAGCTTCAAACGCTGTTCCAGCAGTTGGTAGAAGGTCTCTTCACAGCCTTTGCTCTCAATAGCAATACGGGGCAGGTTGAGAGAGACGACACCCAGGTTGTTGCGGCCATCGTGAATCAGCTTGCCTTCTTCTTCATAAACACCCAGGAATGAACGACAACCCATGGGGGTTTTAAAGCTTCCGGTGACTTCAACCAGCTTGTCGTAGTTGAGAATGTCCGGATACATCCGCTTGCTGGCACATTCAAGCGCCAGTTGCTTGATGTCGTAGTTAGAATCTTCAGGGCTGAAGTTAACACCCTTTTTAATGGCAAAGACCAGTTTTGGAAAAACCGGCGTCTTACCGTTTCTGCCCAGGCCACGAATCCGGTTTTTGAAAATAGACTTCTGCACCAGACGCTCTTCCCAGCTGGTACCCAGGCCAAAACCAAAGGTCACAAACGGCGTTTGACCATTGGCGGTATGAAGCGTGTTTACCTCATATTCCAGTGCCTGATAAGCGTCGTAGCAATCCTTCTCAGTCATTTCCATAGCGTATTCACGGGCTTTATCTTCATCGCCAATCCAGCGAAGTCCCTGTTTCAGGTGCTTCTCAAAGGTTTTGCGAACATAGGGTGCGTGAATACGGTCAATTTCGTTGATGCTGGTGCCACCATAAATGTGGCTGGAAACCTGGGCGATGATCTGGGCAGTGATGGCCGCCGCCGTGGTAATTGACTTCGGCGTTTCAATCTCCGCATTACCCATTCGGAAACCATTGGTCATCATCCCTTCAATATCAATCAGCATGCAGTTAAACATGGGAAAGAAGGGCGCGTAATCCAGATCATGGTAATGGATTTCACCACGGTCATGGGCGGCGGTGATGTGCTGGGGCAGTAAATGTTGCCTGGCATAATGTCTGGCGACAACACCGGCCAGCAGATCCCGTTGTGTGGGGATAATCTGGCTGTCTTTATTGGCGTTCTCGTTCAGCAGTGCTTCATTATCCTGACGGTTATCCTGATTGATAATGCTCAGAATATCCCGGCTCAGGGCATTACGCGACTCCCGTTCAATATCCCGGGTCTGACGGTACTCGATGTATTTGCGGGCAGCGTTGTGGTATTCACTGCTCATCATCAGATGTTCAACCTGATCCTGAATGTCATAGATATCCACCAGATCCTGACTGGCCACGGAATTGCTTACTTTTTTAGCAACATATTCGGCAAAGTCATTGTCTTTGATCTGAGCATCATTCAGGGCGCTGGCAACGGCTTTTGCAATGCGCGGCGCATCAAAAGGCTGGCGGGAACCATCGCGTTTGATGATCTCAGTCATGGTCGATCTCCGGACAAATAGGGTAATAAGATAGTGCGACTTGCTGGGCGCTATATCTACAGCTTGTGGTATGAATGCTTGATTAGCACTATATATAGTGCTTTCTGGCGACTATGATCCACTAAAGTGAACGGCTCTGCAATATTGACACAACGTAAATCTTCACGGGAAATCGTGGTTGCATACTGGAAGTCAGGAGTTACTGTCATGGAAACTCCCACATTATATGTGGTTAAAGCGAAGTAACGCCTTACTGACATTTTTTGCAGGTAGTTGCCGAGATATTATGGCAAGTCGTCATATTGATGCATGCAGTTGATGATGAGATGATCAGCGCCTTTTTTAGTATCTGTCCAGAAATGGAGAGAGGAGATTGAGTTGATCGATAGTTCCGGAAAAACATCCTTGGCCAATTGTGAATTTGATCAGCAGCAGGAAAAGGTTTTATCAGCCTGGCTGGCATTCAGCCCTCTCGGGAAAAGCGGTGGGGCAATGACGCTCACTGCTATTAAAGGCCTGATGTTTGCCATTGCTAACTCTCCCGTCAATGTACCACCGGATCGTTGGATAACATTGGCTCTGGCCACCAGAAACCCAACCTTTGAGTCCCGGCAGCAGGAAGATGATGTACGTCATATTCTGTTTAACATTCTGGAGAAAACCCGAAATACCATTAATGGTGGCTACGAAGTACTTCCGGAAGAGTGTCGGGCAGAAGATATCTATTCATCAGAGTTTTCCCGCCTGAAGGAGTGGGCGACGGGTTATGGCCAGGGTTGTAAGCTGCTGATGGATGTTTGGACGGAGGTGCTGAAACACTCTGAGATTCAGCCAATGGCAGAGTCCTGGTCCAGCTGTATGGTATTATTGAACGTCTGGAGTCGTGCAGATAGTTTGCTGGAAAAGGCGAAGAAAAAAGACGGCCCGGATGTAAACAAGATGCTTAAGGCCATGCCGGCGGTTGCGAGAGAGATGGCGGTGATGTGCCATGATATCCGTGAGATCTGGCAGACAGCTGTTGACCAGCCGCGGGTTCCGGAAAAGCCTGCACCGATTACGGTTACCCGAGTAGGGCGAAATGACCCTTGCCCCTGTGGTAGCGGCAAGAAACATAAGAAATGTTGTGGTAGTTCTTTTACCCGTTAAACCAATCCCGTTTTTCCTTTTCTTCCTGCACCTCAGCAGGTTGGCAGTTTTTGGGGCTGGCTTCTTTTGTTGCGGAGCCAGTGGAGACTGTCAAATATTATGAATAAGGCGATTTCAGGGTTTTCGTTGCGAATGCGATCAAACCCCTCCCCCGGTTAACGCTGTCATAAGTCCCCAACCAAAACAAACAGAAGATTTTATCTGATTGTGGACTTAACGTATTTTCAAAAACCATCAACGCTTTTTTTCCCAAATATTTTTCCCATCAGCGTTTTTGATTTTTTTTCATCGACTTCTTTTGATTGAAAATCAGCAAAAGCATTAACAAAGAACCTGACGCTTTTCAAAAAATCAAGTGTAAGATATCTATCATCCAGCGGCAATAACCCTACCTCAGCTGTCAGTTTAACTTTAAAGGTTTCTTTTTTCTTACTTGCCTGATCCGCATATGCAACCACCTTGGAACGTAAATCATATGGATTTCGTTTTTTAGTATATATAGCCACTGCCTTATTTAACGCCTCCGGTGATTCTGATGAGCTCTGATGTCTATCAGATCCTGACGTTACACGTTTTTTATAAAATTCTTCATCGACAATATTGTCATTTAATTCTTTTTTAGACTCAGTCTTTTCCTTACTTTTTTTACTTTTCTCTTGACCCTTTAGCTCTGCCTTTCCATGGAAAAATGAAGACACAGATTTCTCTACTACTCTATATCGCATTTTTTCTCGCTCTTTAAATGATAATTTTTCAAAACGCAAATTAGTTACACTCCCTCCTCTATTATGCGCTGTTTGGATTTCATGCATCAAACGATCAAAATCATCTTCAGTTACATACTTCTTATTATGCATATAACATGGTATCAACGCACAAACCTCATTATCACCAAGCCTCTTATTGCCACTTCTTAAATACTTTCTGAGAGCACTCTTAATGTCAGAATCTCTATCTTTTACGTCTACAAATAAATTCATAACTGAATTATAACGAGGCTTCCTGAGGTGATGTTCAGAAATTTTTCTCATATCATTTGAAAGATTTTGAAAGTCTTTCCTTGTCCAAAAAACACTTGGAGGATCTTTTTTATTCACCCGCATGCTGTTTTTTGAGGACTCCTCCGATCCCGATGTTTTTTTTACAACAAAATCCTCCATAACCTTGAAAAACGCTTTGGAAATTTTTTTATCATCAAGTGCTTTTACACCAATCATTTCATACTCATTCGAACATAACTTAGAATCACTTGACGTTTCTTGGGAAACTCGTGATTTAACCCCAACGATTTCATCTTTATTCTTCTTTTCATATTCCCAGATTGCTTTGGAAAACCGATCAATCGTACCTCGGTAAAGAACATTTTTAACCGATTTTCTCATTTCATTACTTAACGTATTATTATACAACGAACGTATCTCATCCTTATTACTTAAGCGACCAAGCAAAGCGAGTATTTTTTTTGATTGTTCTTCCGATTTTTTACTATCTGTCGAAAAAGAACCAAGTTTGAACATCTCTGTAGAAAATTCACTCTGAGTGATCATACCCTCATCTTTATTACCACTAAACGTTCTCTGAAGCTGAACCAGTGTTTCAAAATCATCCAATGTTATTTTGGGTTTTTTGGTAGCAAAACAATCAACGGAAGAAATAAAATCAACTGCTAATTTAAGGTACTTTTTATACTCATCCTTATGATTTTTGTTGCTCAACCTCACGTCTTTAAGCCCCTCTGCAAGCTGAATTACCCTTTTCTCTTGACTGGACAGCTCCCATATTTCCTGCAATTTCTCAGCCTTCGGCTGGGCGCTGTTTACGTTATTAGTGGAAACCTTCTCAGACAAGCTAAATTGCCCCATTTTTGTGGTCAAACCCTCATCTGAAGCTCCTAAACCAGGGATTCCACTTTTATCTTCAACAGCGCCCTTCGGCTGACTTTCTGCCTTTGCAGAAGGCCGGGAGGTTGCTGAAGAACAGGTCTTCGTTTTATTCAGTTTTTTACTGCCAGTAGTGTCCGCCTTTGTATCAGTTTGCTTTGTTTCACTTGTTGAATCTGAAGCTGCTTTCTTTCTATTTGAGTAACTTCCTCGCGCTCCTTCCGCTACCGGTTGATAATATTCTCCCTCTCTGCTTGTACCTGAACCCCGATTGAGGTTCAGGTAGCTTTGTTCAGGATTTATACCATGATACGCAATAGGTACTGATCTTCTCCCTTGATTCAAACTTGTATCAAAGTGATCTACTTTCATGCCAAGGGTGTTTGTTCCGTGAATAGAACGCACACCGCCTCTGCCTGCACCGCCTACCCCTGAATATCTTTCAGCATCTCCACCGCCCCCCCGTCGATATATTCTATCATAACCAGCTGAAGATACTCCAAAACGGTCTGCATTCGCTCCTTTGTCCATAAGTTAAATACCTTTGTAATTTAGATTCAGGGGGGCTGTGAAAATTCATTAGTACAGAAAAGGCCAGAAAATAACCAGAAGGCCAAGCCCAGACTAGCAAACAAATACTTTTTCTGCATTTTTTGACGAAATATTTTCAACAAACCGTTCAATTATTCATAGGTAGATTTTGAATATCACATCAATTCAAAATTAAAGACGTACCTCTTCCCTAGCGTTAGCACTACGCATGTTAACATTTTGATTTAATGATATTCAGGAGTCATCAAATCAGTATATGAAAGGAAATATTAGTCAGTGGAATGATGAGAAAAAAATTCAACCTTATCTCTATTCCCGACAAAAAAGGTAGCATTTTTTTATGTATATTCAATTAAAATAATACCGTGACCAGATCTTTAATCTTGCCCCTCTGAATATAAATATCCAAATTTGAATTTATGCCATGTCTGAAGCATGGCCGTTCTCCAAAACACCTCGCCAGAAAGCTATTCAGAGATCATCCAAAATCAAATGTTTCTGACTTTTTTGTTAGTCTCTACGCACGGCTCAGCTACTGTAGACTGCCTGGGCTGTGTGACCAGTCGATAATGTAGTGGTCAAGGATCTCATTGCATACGGTTTTGACCCGCTTAAGCTTGACACTATTGGCGCATTTACCCGACCGGATAACAAAGCATCCATCCGTGTTCTGGAAAAGTGCGGATTCCGGTATGCGTGTTACAACACCCTCATTGAGCGAAACTACTACCAAATCTCCCCAGACACATTTCAGCAAAGGTTAACCTGATTCAATAAACAACCTGAGCGCAAAATCCATACAGTCTGCTACCTTTGTTCTTTCCTTAGCCTTAAACCGTTAATCCAGAAAACAAAGGTCATATTCCAATGTCAGGACTCGCCCAATCCTTCTCGGGAATCGTGCCTGAAAACTACGACAAGCTGCTTTTCCCCAGGTTTATTCACCCCTTTGCCGAAGAGATGGCGGTTCGACTTGGTAAAACCGCTTCCAGAGCTATTCTGGAAACCGCTGCAGGTACTGGAGCCGGTTCGCTGATCCTGCAACAGAGTCTTGAGCCAGGCTCGTTATACACCGTGTCAGATATCAGTGACGATATGCTTGAAATGGCTCGGAAAAAGCTGGGAAATCTTGCCGG
>NZ_JAVRMB020000161.1:0-28042 GCF_031844845.1 Endozoicomonas sp. | reverse complement strand
TTCTCCTTCTTTTTCGTGTCCATGCTGAGTACTGGCTTTCCTGCATCAAGATATTCTTTTTTTAGTCTGGCCAGGTTTTCGAATTGTGCATTGCGATCTTTGTGTTGCTTAATCGTTCGCTTTTTCTGCGATTTACGACGGCGAAATCCTTGTTCATGGAGCAATTTAGATACAGTATCCTTATTCGCCGGAGTCCCTGTTTTTTCAAGTTGTCGGGAAATGCTTCTCCTGGAGAGCTTTGTCCACCGAACTCCCTGCCGCATTGGATCTCCAGCCGTGTGGTCGTGCAGTACACCGAGCAGATTACCAACTAAACTTGGGTATACCACCATTAGACTTCTTCTTCCCCCCCTTTCTTACGAATCCGATTTGTAGTGAGCTGCTCTTCTGAATTAAGCTCAGTCATACCACGAACAATCGTTTTTCGATGAAGACCCAGTAATGTTGAAATGTATTGAATACCACCATGACCCAGCTTCGTTGTCTCAAGAGCAGCATACCTTCGACGATCCCTCTCATTGAGTGAGCTATAAAATCGCACCATTTGAGCTTCGACAATTGTTGAATAACTTTCCATTAACATTCGCACAGAAAGCAACCTCAAGGAAAACATTCATGGCTTTTAACTATAGGCAAAATGTGGATTATTTTTCACAATATTTTTTTTATTTAAAACCATCCAAAATAGGAAAGTTATTTTTAGACGATCCCTAACTGTCTATATATGTACGTCAGACCTTAAACTTAAACATTTGTTCCCCAAACAATGATAATTTCTACCCAGCCGGTGCAAACGTCAATGTAATCAACTTACTCTCCGAAGTTTTTACTCCTTTCGCCTGAACCTGATAGTCGGAAGACATCACATTACCTGAAAGGCTGATCCGGGCCGTTATATCCAGACTGTCGATAGAAGAAAGCAACTGCCCTCCCATCATCATGGCGCTGTTATCATCAAACAGCACTTCCCGTGGCAGATCCCCTATCCTCATGGGAATAGCGGCAATCGGCGGCTGTTTAGCCTGACCTGCTGGCCGGGCAAATACCACCACCCGGGCATCTGCCGGAAGGTTTTTCATCTCCGGGGCAAGATCCACCATGACCCGAACACCCACCACCGCTTCCCCCAGCATAGTGCGAGCCTTATTGATACCGGCACTCAGAGACTGACGGGCCGCCGGGTCCATTTCAAAGTTTAATGCCTGCTGCCAGACAGAAATCGCTTCACCATAAGCACCATTAGCAAAAGCATCAATCCCTTGCAGACCCATGGCTGTAGTGTTCTGGCTGTCTTTCAGCAGTGTCTGCTGATAAAGCTTTCGCACTTCAGGTGTCACCGTATTATCACTGCTTAAAAAGAGTACCTGTGCCAGCTCTGCGGTCACCTGGGGATGACCATTACTGAGCGTAACCAACCGCCGGTAAGTGGCCACTGCCTGATCAAGCTGCCCGCTTCTCAGGTAATGACTGCCCAGCATAAACAGCGCCTGGTTGCTCTCCGGCCGTTTGGCCGCCCAGTCTTCCAGAACTTTTTCGATCTGTTCGCTGCTGAGGTCTCCCTGTTTCATCACCTCCACCACCGACAGCTCGGTGGTGGCACCCAGCTTGTAATAAACAGGAATGACCAACAGCGGGATAACCAGTGCCACCAACAAAGCCAGCCCTGGTTTTTTCAATCCTGAATACGGGACGGACGATGTCACCTCATCCAGCTCATCAGCCAGTTTTTTCTTTACTTCCAGCTTGAGTTTTTCAGCCCCCGCAAGGGCAATCAGCCCCTGGTCAACCTGCCAATCGATATCAGCGATCTGATCACGAAAACTGGCAATATTGGCCGCCTCTTCCGATATCACCTCATCGGCAATGTGTACCCTGGATTTTATCAACGGCCACACCGCAATCAGTACAGCAATGGCAATCAGCAATGCGGCTATAAACCAGAATTCCATCATCATTCTTTATCACCTGCTGCTTTGCCACCGGAAGCCTTACCATCAAAAGCACCGTCCAGAACTTTATTCAGCCTCTGTTGCTGCTCAGCACTGAGACCTTCCTCAGCATCATCAACCACCGTTTTACCAGCAACCCGGTGTTTCCGGACCACCATCAGCAGCACCATGAAACCCACCAGCAACAGGAACACCGGCCCCAGCCAGAGCACCAGATTTAAACCTGACATTTGCGGCTTATACAGTACAAAATCACCATACCGGGAGAGCATAAAATCAATCACCGTTTGATTATCAGCACCATCATTCACCATACGATGAACTTCCCGCCGAAGATCCTGGGCAATAGGGGCATTGGAGTCGGCAATGGTCTGGTTCTGACACTTGGGACAGCGCAACTCATTGGTCAATTCAAAAAAACGCTGTTCCTGTTCCGCTGTGGTGAACTCGTAGGAATCAATCACGCCGTAAGCCGGGCTGAAAAACAGCAGGGCAGAGATAACAAAAAGAAACTGAGAAGCCAGCTTTTTCATTGGGCAGCCTCCGCTTTCTTTTTCAAAGCACGGTATCTCGGCTCCAGATCATTCCGCCAGACGTTGGCATCGACAATGCCAACATGCTTGTAGCGAATCACACCCAGATGATCAATCAGATAGGTTTCCGGCGCACCGTAAACCCCCAGATCAATACCCAGCAAGCCATCCTGGTCATTGATGCTGAAACGATAAGGATCGTGCAGGGTTTTCAGCCATTTCCGGGCTTCAGCCTGATCATCCTTGTAGTTAACGCCGTAAATGGGCACGCCCTTGCTGGCCAGCTCCACCAGGTAAGGGTGCTCTATCCGACAGGCCGGGCACCAGGTCGCCCAGACGTTGATCAGTGCCACCTCACCCAGTAAATCATCCCGGGTCACTACCCGGGCCGGATCTTTTACCGTGGCGAGCGTAAACGCAGGCAGTGGGCTATCCAGCAACGCAGAAGGCAGCTCTCCCCGGTCATCACGGAACAGGGCAACGTAAAACATCAGGCAAAGCCCAAGGAAAATCGCCAGTGGTAAAAACAGTTTTAAACGTCGCTTCATGCGCTGGCTACTCCTTCTTCAGCACCCGGCGTTTTACCCGCAGAAGGCCTGACGGCTGTCATTTTCTGCTGTACTTTAACCCGGTAACGTCGGTCTGATATGGCCAGAATACCACCCAGCCCCATCAGAATTGAGCCAAACCAGATCCAGCGAACAAATGGCTTGATATGAATTCGCAACGCCCAGCCACCGTCATCACCCAGGGGTTCACCCAGGGCCACGTATATGTCTCTGGTCAGCCCCGGATCAATATCTGCTTCCGTCATGGGCATACCCTGAGCGGCGTAGACTCTTTTTTCCGGATGCAAAAGCGCTATTTGACGACCATCTTCGTATACAGTGATTGAACCGACATCAGCAGTGTAATTCGGCCCCCGTTGCGGTCTGACGCCATCAAATCGGAACTGATACTCGCCAACGCTGACCCGTTCACCCGGCGACATACGCAAATCCCGCTGACTGCTATAACCACTGGTAATCGCTACCCCGACAATAGTAACCGCCAACCCAAGGTGCGCCAGTTGCATGCCATAGTAAGCCGGCTTCAGACGTTTCATGGCGTCTATCAAACCGCCTTTTTTTCTGGATTTGCGTGTTTTATTGAAGAGATCCTTACCCATGGTCAAGACAATCCACAGCACCAGGGACATGGCCAGTACTTCACTGATCAGGATACTGTCACCATAGAGAAGGCTGAAAGCGAACCCACCGGTCAGGCTGGCGAGAAATATCCAGCGGGTCTGTTGCACCAGCCAGCGCACAGAGCCATTTTTCCAGTTGAGCAGCGTGCCAAAACCAAGGGCAAACGCCAGCATCATGGCCATGGGCACAAAGACAAAATTAAAGTAGGGAGGCCCTACCGACACCATCCCCATATCCAGTGATTCTAACAACAGCGGAAACAGGGTTCCCAGCAACACCGTTGCCGCACTGGCCGTTAGCAGGATGTTGTTAACCAGCAGCAGCGTCTCCCGGGACACGACTGTAAAGCTGATGCGACTGCGTACCTCCGGAGCCCGCAGGGCAAACAGAGTTAATGAAGCCCCAACGACAACCATCAGGTAAATCAGGATAAAGAGACCCCGTTCAGGATCATTAGCAAAGGCATGAACCGATGTCAGCACCCCGGAACGCACCAGAAAAGTCCCCAGCAAACTCAGAGAGAAGGTAAAAATTGCCAGCAGTAACGTCCAGCTTTTAAACAACCCTCTTTTTTCCGTCACCGCCAGCGAGTGCATCAGAGCGGTCCCCACCAGCCAGGGCATCAGGGAAGCATTCTCTACCGGATCCCAGAACCACCAGCCGCCCCAGCCCAGTTCGTAGTACGCCCACCAGCTGCCCAGGGAGACGCCCAGGGTCAGGAAAACCCAGGCCGCTGTCGTCCATGGCCGGGCCCATCGAGCCCAGGCACTGTCCAGCTGACCGCCGAGCAGTGCAGCAATCGCAAAGGCAAAGGCCACGGAAAAACCCACATAGCCCATATAGAGCATCGGTGGGTGTATAATCAGGCCAAAGTCCTGCAAGAGCGGATTAAGGTCCGCGCCATCTTCCGGAGGGAATGGCAAAATTCGATTAAACGGGCTGGACGTCAGCAGCGTAAACAGCAAAAAGCCAACGGTTATCATCCCCATCACCGAGAGCACCCGGGCCGCAAGCTCCGGGGGTAAACGGTCACTTTTCAGCGCCACCATGGCCATCCAGCCCGTCAGAATCAACACCCAGAGCAACAGAGAGCCTTCATGACCACCCCAGGTAGCGCTGATTTTGTACTGCATCGGCAATAAACTGTTGGAATGTCGGGCGACATAATCCACGGAAAAATCATCCGTCACAAATGCCCAGACCAGACAGGCAAAGGATAAACCGACAAAGGCAAATAATCCCCAGGACAGCGGCCGGGCCTGATTCATCAGACGAAGGTTACCGGTATAGCTGCCCATCAGGGGAAATATACTTAACAAGAGGCTCAGGCAAAGTGCAATCACCAGGGCCAGAAGCCCAATTTCAGCCACCATTATTGACTTCCTCTGGCTGTTTATCTGACAGGCCGTCTGACAAAAACTCGTTGTTCTTCACTACCGGCTTCGCTGAATAGTCCGCTATACCAGGGTGCGCGTCATCGATTGCTTTTTGTACTTCGGGAGGCATGTAATTCTCATCGTGTTTGGCGAGCACTTCTGACGCGGCGAAAATGCCGTTCCCATCAAGAACACCCAGCGCAACCACGCCAGATCCCTCGACAAAAAGGTCTGGCAGAATCCCTTCATACTGAACAGTGACCTCACCCGCCCCGTCACTGATTCTGAAGCTGACTTTCAGGCTTTCCTGATCCCGACTCACTGAGCCCGGCACCACCAGACCACCGCCTCGTATTCTCTGCCCAACGGGTACTTCACCCGCTGCCATTTGTGCCGGGGAAAAGTAGTGATTGATGTTCTCACGAAGTGCAAACAGCATCAGTGTTACGGCTACGCCCACACCTGCCAACAGCAGCAACACAAGAATCAATCGCTGTTTGCGAACTGCATTCATTGAACACCTCTCTCTACAGCTCTATGTACAGGTTCAAGACCTTCTACCCGCTCAAGGCTGTTTTCTGTTATGGCCTTAAAATCTCGTACGACAACCTTACTTCTGATCAAACGCTCCTGCCGCCTCACCTCCGCAACCACCCGACGCTTTGCCAGCAGAGGGGCAATCAGATTGTAGGCAATGACCATCATGGCGATCACGTAGGCACTCCAAACGTAGAGGCCATGTCCCTCCATCGCCAGAAACCCGGCCCAACTGTCAAAATACATAGACATCAACTCACCAGCTCTTTTACCCAGCGGGTCTTTCTCTCACGGCTGAGAATCTCGATACGCAGACGAAGCACCATCACCAGCGTAAAAAACAAATAAAACCCGGCAATCGACAGCAATAAAGGCCACAGCATTTCCGGCGCCATTGAAGGCTTTTCCGTCAGTTTGAGTGTGGCCCCCTGGTGCAGGGTGTTCCACCAATCCACAGAGAACTTGATGATGGGAATATTGACCACACCCACCAGACTTAAGATGGCACAGGCTTTTGCTGCTGCCTCTGTGGTTTGGATTGCGCCACGCAGGGCAACAATACCGATATAGAGAAAGAGCAGAATCAGCATGGCCGTCAGCCGGGCATCCCATACCCACCAGGTTCCCCAGGTAGGCTGTCCCCAGATAGCCCCGGTCGCCAGCGACAGCACACAGAAAGAGGCCCCTATGGGAGCCATCACTTTCAGCGCCATATCCGCCAGCTTGATTTTCCAGATCAGGGTCACTGCCGCAGCGGTTGCCATCATCAGGTAAACGGCCTGGGCAAGAAATGAAGCAGGAACGTGAATAAAGATAATCCGGTAACTATTACCCTGAAGGTAATCCGGAGGCGTAAACGCAAGACCCCAGACAAGTGCCACTAATATCAGTACCAGGGATGACACCTGAAGCCAGGGTAACCACTTACTGCTGATATCATAAAACCACTTGGGAGAGCCCAATTTATGAAAAAACGTCCAGTTCATACTCTTTTTCTACTTGCTGAGGCCGCTGCAAATGTGACCGGATTTTGCAGGGACACAATGCTGGAAATCTGCCCATTTTTCAAGAAGCTGCCTGAATAAAGACAAAGCTTTTTACCGTTTACTGAAATAACTTCATCACTCATTGATCACCCTTAATGCGCCGGCAATGGCCAGTGGTGCCAGACAAATCCCAAGAACCAAAAACACGGACAACCATAGAATATGGCCTGTATAGGGCATTTTCTGAACAGCCGCATTAACAGCCCCCGTGGCAAAAATCAGCACCGGTATATAGAGTGGCAAAGCCAATAAAGTCAGCAATACTCCGCCACGCTGAACACGCACAGTCAGGGCAGCACCAATGGCTCCAGCCAGGCTAAGAACAGGAGTGCCCAGTAAGAGGGTAATCATCAGTGCAGAAAATGCTTCTGACGGAAGGTGCAACATGATAGCCAGCAACGGCGCCATCAGTGTCAAACAGAAACCACTGGTCAACCAGTGGCTGAATACCTTAGCCAGAACCAGCAATGGTAACGGATGGGGCGACATTAATAATTGATCTAAAGCACCATCATCCTGATCACTTTTAAACAGTGAATCCAGGGAAAGCAGAACGGCCAGTAAAGCCCCTATCCAGATAACGCCCGCAGCCAGTTCCGCCAGCACTTCCCGATCCGGAGTCACACCAAGGGGAAACAGAGAGGCGACCATCAGAAAGAATGCCATTGGGTTGATAGCCTGACCGGGGGAGCGAAAAGCCAGCGTAAGGTCTCGCCGAATCACAGCGACACAGGCTGAAAAGCCATTCATGGATTGCTTTTCAAAGCCCGGCATCCAGAACCTCCTGTTCGTCGTATAAAACGTCTTTGGCAAAGGTCTCCAGCTGAAGCTTGCGCAAAGATCCCTGACGATCAGTCAAGGGCTGATGACTGGTAACCAGCACCATTCCGCCCAGACTGGCATGCTCCTCAAGCAGGCTTTCAAGCCAGACTACACCTTCCAGATCGATGGCGGTAAAAGGCTCATCCAGAATCCAGAGGCGTGCCTGACTGGCAATCAATCCGGCAAAAGCGACACGGCGCAACTGCCCTGCAGATAAGTGGCTACAGGGAATATCTTCATAACCCGCCAGATGAACGCGATCAAGAGCAGCCAATAAACCTTCATGGCTTACGGTGGTGTTAGCCAGCCTGGATCGCCAGGCAAGGTTTTCGAGGGGGGTTAAATCCAGTTTTAATCCGGGCTTATGACCAAGAAAGAAACAGTCCAGACGGAAATCAGCATAGACCTTTGCCAATGGCTGACCATCCCACAAAATCTCTCCGGTGTAGCTTGATGACAGTCCGGCAATAATGCGGAGCAACGATGTTTTTCCGGCACCATTTCGCCCTTCAATCTGGAGTATCTCTCCGGGACAGAGCTGAAAGGACAAGTGACTGAAAAGCAGCCTGTCATCTCGCTCACAGCTCAACTGAAGCACATTCAGCAAAGAGAACTCCCGAATTTATCGACTATCAACAAAAGGTCTGACGCTACAAGAAGTATCGGCTCGCGATTGTATCAGGAATCTTTGGCATCTGCGGTGCTAAATACCATTTAGTGATAAATCTGAAGTTTGTTAGAAATGTAAGAAAGGCCCTTCACTCCCGGCCTGGAAGTGAAGCAACTTATACAGTAATGGGTATAGATTTAACGAAGGGTAAAAAAATCAAACGTTGACAAGGCTGTGGAGCAGGATTGAAAAAACACCTTATCAATCCATCTCGCTCTTAGCATAAGATTCATCCAGTGTGTCTGACTTCAATGTCACCGGGTAATCCAGTGCCAGCCAGGAGAAGTAACCATCACGCAGAAAAAACACCCGTTCATACCCCCACAACGCGGCCAGATAACTGCCGATAGCACCACGCATATGGTAAGTACTGTTACCATAAATCACTATGGGTGTTTCTTTCTCCAGCACTCCCGGCACCATCAGCTGACGAAACCCGCCCCTGAGATCAAGACTGTGAGAGCCATCAACATGCCCAAACTGCCACTGCTGATATGGGCGTACATCAATAAAAAGTGCGCCAATATCATGAAGCCGTTTCGCCTGATGGGTATTGATTGTGATGACACCATTTATTTGTTCTGGTGCCTCTTCCTGGGCGGAAATAATGGAGGAAAAAGCCGACAACAAGATAGCAGCTGATATAGAAATCCATTTCATATATGCAGGTCCGTTATTAAAAACTCTAATAAAGAAGTATATGGAGCTAAGACCTGTCCGCTTGGAACAATACGAAACTAAAAATTTAATATTCAAAGCAATGAAGTATATAACCGACATATATTTCTAAAACAAAACAATTCAACTGAACGTTGTCAAAGCAAAAAGAAAGAAAAGCAACTTCGTCATCATCAACAAAAGCCGACAAACGTCTATAAAAAGCTGCCACACTTCATTTAAAACAGACTGACTGAGACCTTAACTCAGCCAGTTTTGCAGCCGTGACCTTAAACGCAATGCAGCTTGTGAATGAATTTGACTTACCCGGGATTCACTAACACCTAATACTTTACCGATTTCTTTCAAATTCATTTCTTCATCATAATAAAGCATCAATACAAGCTTTTCTCTTTCAGGCAGTTTATCAATCGCTTCTATTAATGCAGTTTTGAATTTTTCTTCCTGAATATCTGCAGATGGACCTCTATCTCCAGAGCGAGCCTGCATTCTTGACTCTTCACTATCAAATAACTCTTCATAGCTGAAAAGACGACAACCTTTGAGATCACTGAGAATGGTATAGTATTCACCAATTTTTACATCAAGCTCTTTTGCCACTTCATAATCACGGGCATCTCTTCCCAACTTTGCCTCAACAACCTGAACAGCTTCAGTGATACGGCGGCTATTTCGATAAACTGATCTTGGTCCCCAGTCGCCTTTTCGGATCTCATCCAGCATTGCACCTCGAATCCGAATACCAGAAAAGGTCTCAAAACTGGCGCCTTTGGTGGCATCGTACTTTGCTGCAGCTTCCAGCAATCCAATCATGCCCGACTGCACAAGGTCATCAACCTGAACACTGGCGGGCATTCTTGCGGCAAGATGATTCGCAATCCTTTTTACCAATGAACGATGTTTAAGAACCATCTCTTCCATGGTTAGTTTCTTGGTTGGCTCTGCCTTGGTTGGCTCTGTCTTTGTTTGCACTGTCTTGGTTTGCACATCCTGTGCTGTCTCTGTCATGACTAGATCCTCTCCTTGATCCTATCAGGCAAAAAGAATTCAATACGACCTTTTGGTTCAGGCACCGGTATTTTAGATAACTGATGTCCAATCCTGTGAAATGCTCGAGCGGCTCGACAATCATTATTTACAGACAGAAGTGCCGATTGCTTTAACATTGATTCACTTACAGCTTTGTCATATGGAATTGCTCCCAGATAGCTTAATACTATCTGGTTGTCGTCTTTTAAATATTGCTGCAGTTTTTCAAACTGTTTTGCACCGCCGCGCCGACTGCTCACCAGGTTAACAACCACATAGAACTGATGCAGATTAAAAACCCGGTGCAGAAGTTGAATCTGTCGAACGGCATCAATCATAGATACATCCTCCTGATTGATAACGATGATAACTTCGGTTGCCGCCTGAATGAGCGTGACATTATCCGGAGATAACCCCGGAGCAGTGTCAATAATCAACGTATCCAGATCTGATGCAAGATCGTCCATGCCCTGAATCAACTCAACTGCTTTAATAATCTGAACATTGTCCTGCCACTCTCCTTCGGCATCTGGGGTATATACCCTGACACCTGAGGGTCCATCCAGAAGGACTTTCTGCTGACTACTCAGCCTTTCATGGTTAAGGGCTTCTTGTCCGCACTCCGGAAACATCAAATCTGACGACAAAGGCTCTCTACTGCCCTCTTTATTCAACCCTAAGGTGAACTCAACATCGGGTACCGATAGATTACCATCCATCAAAACGACACGTTGACCCAGCTTTGCCAGAGTCAGAGCAAGATTCACTGAAACCACGGTTTTACCAACACCGCCTTTACATCCTGAAACCGCAATCACTCTTTTCTTTGCTTTGGCCATCGTTCGCTCTTTAATTTTTCCAGCGCTCAAGAAGTTCATATAAAAAAACGACAAGTTATATGCATCAATGAACGTGCCAACTTTTATTTAAAGGATAAAAACAACAATTAATAAAAAGATATCAACAACAAAAACACAACAAATACACAAGTTTTCCACAACCAACTGTTTTTTCTATGTTTTTTATTAAAATTTTATTTTCAATCCGTTATTTTTTTGACATAGATTATTTTTCGGTAACTTGAGAAAAAGCTTGAATATTTTTTTGAACTTTAAAAAAAGGTATTTATTTGACAGTGTCACTTTATAGTGACACGAAACTGGCGCTCTACAAGCCATCACTGACAGGTAAAAACCATGAAGGAAAATTACAATCCAGATCGATAATCATATTAATCAGACACCAAACAACCACATTAAAGGAAAAATTTAAAATTCTATCCACAGAGACACTTTCATACCCATCAAATTTTCCAGCCTCGTTATAAGCATGGAACTGTCCTGAAATAACTTCCCCATTTTGAACTCAGTCTCCGTTCACCCTGAGCGGAGTCGAAGAGTGCCTGACACGATCTATCATGGCCCGGAGTTTAGGCCCCTCGACAGGCTCAGGACGAACGGAGTTTGGAGCCTCAGAAATGTGGCAGTTATTCAGGGACTATTCCATGTTTCACTGAACAGAAAGACAATGGGAAGTGACAATACATAGCTATGGCCAGAAATATCACCGAAGGATTACCGTTCAGATAACCAGCGCAACAGAGGACTTAGAAAGTGTGATTGATATTAAATATAAAAAAAAGGCCACAAGAGACTTGTAGCCTTTCTGCATCCTGAAAACATTTCACATCAGCTTTTTACCGACTCCTCATATCTCTGAAGTCCATATTTCCGCATTTTCTCAACCAGCGTTGTTCGTCGAATCTGAAGTTTGTCTGCAGCCCTGGCAACAACACTATTACAATCGCTCAATGCCTGCTGGATCAAACTCTTCTCAAGACGTGTTAAATATTCCTTAAGATTTAATCCCCCAACGGGTAAAACAGCAAGATCTTCCGACGTTACATTTCCTGCCGGCTGAATACTGTCCGGAAATAAATCAGCAACGCCATCATCTTCCTGATTGATCAAATCCAGGTGACAAAAATTGTCAGGCAAGTCCTGTATCCCAATAACACCATAGGGAAACATGATGGCCAGCCGCTCCAGCAAATTAGCCATTTCCCGCACATTACCAGGCCAGTCATGCCGGCAGAGTGATAAAATAGCGGCAGAACTCAGACGAATAGAACCCCGGCCCTGCTTTTCCATATTGTGGATCAACTCATTAATCATCAGGGGAATATCTTCAGGGCGCTCCTTGAGAGAGGGCATTTCAATAGGAAAAACGTTCAACCGATAATAAAGATCTTCCCTGAAGCTTCCCTCAGCGATCATATTTTCAAGATTTTTATGGGTTGCGGCAATAATTCTGACATCCACTTCAACCTGCTCTGTCCCACCAACCCGCTCAAACGTTCTTTCCTGAAGAACCCTGAGCAATTTCACCTGCATGTGCAGAGGCATGTCCCCTATTTCATCAAGAAATAGCGTACCACCATGGGCCAGCTCAAACCGGCCTTTCCGACTGGCTACCGCACCAGTAAAAGCGCCCTTTTCATGGCCAAACAACTCACTCTCCAACAAGTCATTCGGAATAGCACCACAGTTGACCGGCACAAAAGGAGCACTTCTACGATAAGAGTGCTCATGGAGATTACGGGCAACAACCTCTTTACCAGTCCCCGAATCTCCAGTAATCAAAACATTGACATCCCGGTCTGCCACCTGAGCCATGGCTGCCCGAACTTTCCGGATCCGGTCACTTTTACCAACCAGCCCACGAAACAATTGAACTTGCTGGTTATAGCCTGTCTGATGAGCCTGGCGCCACTGCTCACGATAGACCTGTCCATAATGCATGCTTGATAAAAGCTGTGGCTTGCTGCAGGGCCAGTCCACCCGGGCAATAATTTGTCTTGCCAGTGCTGTGGGTAAATTCCCCGGCAATGCCTCCGACATTCTGATTACCGGCACACCACCACACCAGCTCTGGATTCTGGCAAGCATTCCCTGCAGAGAACTTTCTGCCTGAAGAAAATCACCGAGAAATAAAGCACTGAAGGTTTCAGGAGGAAAGGTACTGACGGAGTCTTCCCAATAGACGGCCCCAATAGCCACTGTACGATAGCCCATGAACTGCAAAATAGTACTAAGGTCATGTCGACGCTGTTCTGCGTCTTCAATGATGAGTACCTGCTCAGCTGTTTCCATAAGACGACGATCCTTGTCATCCGATTAATTAATACAGCAAAGATACAAATATTTGGAATTAAACTACCTCTTATTATTTCAGTAAATAGACAAAAAACGGATCCGTCAAATTTTTGTTTGTTTTTTATTTCAAAAAAACATAAAAGAAAATTATTTAGTCTATAAAGACGCAAACAACTTGATCCGCAACTCAGTTGCTTCAAAATACTTATTTCCATTAAAACCATTAAAAGACGTACTGAACCCAGCCAACCGTAGCAGTACCTTTATCATCTCTGCAATTCTTAGTCCTTGAACATCTGCGCAGTTACCCAGCTGGCCAGATACATAATTCACAAAGTTCTCAAAAACTGCTGGCAGCACCACATAGAAATGGCACGCCCTCCTCAATCAGGTTACCCAATCCAGAAACGTTCTCACTGGAAATTCTCGATATTATTTTTGGTCGGTCTTTCCGAGAAATTGTCATCCTGTGTCTGTGAATACGGCTTGAGATAATTATCAATGAACTCTCTGTATTCTGGACTAGACTTGCACATAATTTCCTTGCGAGATGATAAATTCCGCGATTTTTATAGTCGTTTTGCTCTTGGGAATGTTTTTTCGTGGATGGCTTCTTAACTCAGCACCATTGATCCATAAATAGCCATGAGGCCCTTCCTACCCATGAAAACTTTCTTAACATCAATACTGAGAGCAACATACAACTCTCAAATCAAATATCAATAATCAGATCAACTACAAGAATGACGGAGTGACGACATGCCCGATTTAAACACTCAGCTTCAACAATATTATGGACCGAAGCTTCAACTGCCAAAGCAGGTTACAGAGGGGGACTATAGTTTTGAGTCTGCCAAAGGCCACAGCCAAGGCATGACCATTACTCTATCCTGTAATAACTGTAAATATATTGTAACCACCGAAGCCTGCCTGCAAAAAGAATCAGGAATCTGGTTAAAATGTACTGAACCAGAGTTCAACCATGCTTCAAAATGCATCACTTTAATTAAGTGCAACGAAAAAATTGTTAACAATGTAAACTCCACAAAACCGAGCACTGGCAACACTAATAGCGCTCAATTTACAGAACATAAACGAGCAGGTAATTTAAGCTATTACAATGCCGGTACTCCACATACAACAAATATAAAAGCGATGAATTATGAAAACTACACAAACCGACTTAACTCGTTCAATAATCCTGAATGGAATAGTCAATCGTCCAGCAAGGCTCATAGCGCAGTCAGTTTGGCATCAAATTTTCATTATCGTGGAAAGGGTGATTGGATTAGCTGCTCAATATGTCATTTAGATATAAAAGACTGGAACGGGAAAAACCCCCTGCTCATTCATCAGCAAATAACAGCTATACCATGCGGAGACATAAGCCCCAAACCCAATTATAAAAGTGTCAGCCAATGGTTATCAGCAGATAACAAAATAAAATGCTCGGATTACTTTAAGTCGCTGAATAGTGACCAAAAACACAAGAATCTAAAAATGCTTACAAAGTGGACTATTGATTCCGGCAAGCCTTTTTCATTAGATTATTTACTTGGCTTTGCCGATACAAATAAAATCAGCAGCATTACAACTACAGAAAGCCAGCAAGAAGTTGGAGCAATCATGTATGCAATAAAAATGATGCAATCTGGCTGCCTGAAGGCATTACTAAACTCCGAAAAGGTAGACCGGCAGGCTGATTTAAACAAGGTTTATCACAATGAGGACGGAGATAAATTATCCCCTGTGGAATTGGCGAATCAACAGGAACGAATAGACATGGTTAACCTTTTAACCCCTTGCTACGAGGGAGAAAATAAACCACTTAAACTTCATGATGCAGCAATAAATAATGACGAGAATCAAATTTCCCAGCTGGTTAAAGAAGGTTTTGATATCAATTCGCAGACCGCATCCTTTAAGTTAACTCCTTTACATCTTGCAGCAATGAATGATGCCAAAGCAGCTTATGATGCATTGATTAATCTCGGTGCTAACCCATCACTAAAGGACAGCAAAGGTAAAACAGCAGAGGATTGGCAATCTAACAAGAAGTGATCAGTCGATGAAAAACACCATAACGATCTTAATCGAGGCTGTAATTAAAGTCCCGGCAACCAAGAATTCCTAAGAACCTACCAATACTCAGCTACTCGTTATATAAGATTCACAAAATATAGCAATTAATATTTATTATTGGAAATACAAAACAAACTATTAAAAGGTAATCCGGCCTTCCGGATTACTCTGTATTTTTTGTCGATACCAGCCAAATGGAAAAGCACTGTCATGTATCTCGATAGAATTACAAAGCAACTCGAAATTATACAAGAGCAAGATGAAACAGATGCAGAACTTAACTGTAAACAGAAAAGTCCAGCCGAGAAAAAATCAACAGATAACAGTCCACTCAATGTAAGCCCAACCAGTCAAGATCAAAGAAAATTTGGCTGCCGAGCTGTTGCCACCGTTAAAAAAGCTGATGGCCAAATTGGGAACTGCATGGAGAGCCTGAAGACCAGCCCATCGGGTGGAACGTTCATTACCACAGAAACTAACACAAAACGAACATCAACAACGTTTATACCTGGAGACGCCCACTCCCGTCACGATGGCAGAATACATGATCCCGCTGCAATTGACAGACACAATTTGGGAAATATAATTGCTCAAACGGCCACTCTACAAGCAAATCTGCAAGCCATGCTTACTAGTGCAGGTAATCATCAGAAGTTGGAGTCGCCCCATGAGTCGCCGGAAACAACAGAGAGAGCACAGATACTCAATAGCGCTTTTGAACTCCATGCAGGCATGCTGCATATTGGTTGTGAGCTTGATACACTTCTAAATCAGGCCAGGCAGGAGAATCAGCCTCAGGAAACTATTAATCAGTTGCAACAGCAAAAACATACTCATTCGCTTGCTCACCTACAATCTACTCTTGATACGCTGAAACAACTCAATTCTAATCATGAGCTACATCAACATTTGGCAAATTTCATTGCAGAGCTTAACGAGATTGCAGCCAATTCTGCTCAACAGCCCAATGAAAGCAGAATAGCCACTTGTGAAGATGGAATTATGCCAACCAATCAATTAGTTACCGCCGGGATTGAGCCCGAGTCCAGTCAGAGTTTATCAAAACAAGCCCTCTCTTTCTGTAACAGAAGTAAGGCCGGTATCAGCAGAGTCGCAATTGGAACGGCCCTGACTGGTTACGGCATTTATTCTCTCACTCCTGATAAGTCCGGGCAGGCCCCTTCCTCTGCTACTGCTGATACTGGTACTTCTGTCTCGCCATTACCCACCGAATTGCCTGATAATGGCAATAATGCCCATACAATAACTACTGGCATCTTTTTGGTGGGTAGCGGAGTCGGACTGTTAACAACAGAGCTATTGTCCTGGTATTTTTCCAAAGCACAACCCGCCTGCGTGGCATGGGGAAATAGATTATGTGACATTTGTTCTCCGTCCGGCTCTGTCCGATTAAACCCGGCACCAGATGACTCTGCCACTTACACTGTCAATTCCAATGTAGTTTTACCTTAGATATTTTCTATTTCATCCCATAATTTCCGCAGGCGTTTATCGGATACCGGAAAACGCGTCCCCAGTTGCTGGGCAAAAAGCGAAACCCGGTACTCTTCAATCATCCAGTAAAACAGCTGAAGGTTCGGATCAACAATCTTGTGCTGAGTATGGGCCTCAAGCCGTTTTTCATATTTTTGCTGAAGTACTGCCAGCTCTTCCGTCCAGACTCTATCCTTGTTTACCTGGGCTGGTAACTTTTCCAGCCTGACCTCAATCCCTTTAAAGTAGCGCGGATAGTGGCTCATCCACTTCATGTCTGCATCGGCCATAAAGCCGGGACGTAACAGCCTTTGCAAATGCTGTTTGATATCAGCCAGAGCTAATGCCTGGTCGAAGCTGATCTTCCCTTTCAGCTGACGACTAATCCCCTGGGCTATACGAAAGACCTCATTAACAATAGGATCAAGCTTTTCTGCAAAAGGGACAATGTCACCTTTATGACTCTCAAGCAAAGCGACAAATGACTCTCGATTTCTTGGTAGATCCTGGCTTTCAGTCAGATATACGCCGCTGATAATCAGGTTTTGCAGATCATCCTCCAGCTGATTCTGATTAATCAGGTTTGTTGCCAGCAACTTGGTTTCTTTAAGCTTTACCATTTTACTCAAGGCAAACTTAAGCTGGATCGACTGTCTGATTCTAAGAAGACGCGTAAGCCCTTTTCGGTTTTCCAGGTCAGCCATAGCCCGACTTTCAAACAGCTGAACCGCGACAGAATCCCGCTGATCAACCAGGGCAGGGTAAGACTTAAGCACTAAACCACCCGCCTTACGGGTTATCTCATAAGGGAGTTCACCACAAGTCCAGTCCAGCAGGCCTTCCTGCTCAAGATGGCTTTTTGCCAGCTTCCGTATAGTGTCCTGAGCCTGGTCTGCAAACTGTTTGCGCAACTGATTGAAATCCCGCCCTTGTCCAAGCAGTTCACCATCTTCATTAACCACGCGGATATTCATCAACAGATGGGCGTCAAGACCTTCAGGATTCCAGTGCTCTTCCAGAATACGTACCCCCGACATACGGGTTAACTGTCGCCCAAGTATTTCCGTTAAGGACTCATCACAGGCAGAGAGCGAATCAAGGGCTCCATTGACAAAATCGGGTACGGGTACAAAGTTCTTTCGCACGGGTTTTGGCATGGATCGAACCAGCGCCACACATTTATCAAACAGCATGCCCGGCACCAGCCATTCCAGACGATTTTTAGGTAGCAAACGCAACGCTTCTACCGGCACCGTCAGGGTTACACCATCATCCACTTCACCCGGCGCAAAGTGATAGCTCAGGGGAAGCTCAAGCCCCTCCCAGCGAAGTCGGTCAGGATACCGGTTCACCGTCACATGTTCGGCATCATGCTTCATCAGATATTCTTTAGTCAGATGAAGCAAATCAGGCTGCTGTCGCTCAACCTCTTTTCGCCACTTCTCAAAACCGGCGCCATTACAGATATCTGCCGGAATCAGCTCATCGTAGAAGTGATAAAGCGTCTCACTGTCCACCAGAATATCCCGACGACGTGATTTCGCTTCCAGTTCATCCACTTCTTCAATCAATGCCAGATTGTGCTTCTGAAATGCGCCCTTTGAGTCAAAATGCCCTTCTACCAGTGCTTCACGGATAAAAATCTCTCTGGCAACCACCGGATCAATAAGCCCATAGTTAATCCGGCGACGTCCAATAATAATCAGTCCATACAAGGTCACCTGCTCAAACGCCACCACCTGGGCCCGCTTCTTTTCCCAGTGAGGTTCAAAATAATTTCGCTTAACCAGATGAGAAGCCAGGGGTTCAATCCATTGGGGCTCAATTTTTGCATTGGTTCGGCCAAACAATCTGGATGTTTCAACCAGCTCAGCGGTGATTACCCATTGTGGCTTGCGCTTGAAGAGAGTCGATGCAGGAAACAGATAGAATCGGCGATTTCTTGCGCCCATATAATCCGCTTCATCATCTTTACTACCCAGCTGTGATAAGAGGCCAGACAAGAGAGACTTATGAACATCGCCATAACTGGCCGGGCTGTCATTAACTCTGAATTGAAGGTCTTTACAGGCCAACGTCAGTTGTCGGTGAAGATCCCGCCACTCCCGCATTCGCATAAAAGACAGAAACTGCTTATTACAGTATTTGCGGAGCTGATTCTGCGACAGTGCCTGCCGCTGCTCTTCATAGGCCTCCCAAAGATTTACGTAGGTCTGAAAATCAGAGTCATCATGAAAGAATTCACGATGCCGCTGATCTGCGGCCTGCTGCTTATCCTGTGGGCGCTCCCTGGGATCCTGAACCGCCAGGGCACTGACAATGATCAACGCCTCATGCAAGGCATTATTCTTATGGGCTTCAATCAGCATACGACCCAGACGGGGATCTACTGGCAGTTGCCCAAGCTGCCTGCCTGCAGGCGTCATCAGGCGATCGTTACCAACCGCCTCCAATTCCTGAAGCAGCTTGAAACCATCGTTAATCGCTTTGCTATCCGGCGGATCAACAAATGGGAAAGCGGCAATATCCCCTAATCCCATCCGCAGCATCTTCAGAATAACCGCCGCAAGATTGGTTCTGATGATTTCAGGATCGGTATACTCAGGACGGGAAAGAAAGTCTTCTTCAGAATAGAGGCGAATACAGACACCTTCAGCAACACGGCCACAACGCCCCTTTCGCTGATTTGCCGATGCCTGGGATACCGCTTCTACCGGTAGTCGTTGAACTTTCGAGCGAACACTGTACCGGCTGATTCGAGCCGTACCCGGATCAATAACATAGCGTATACCCGGAACCGTCAGAGAGGTTTCTGCAACGTTGGTCGACAGTATTACACGACGACCTGAGTGTTCATGGAAAATTCGGTTCTGTTCTGCCGCTGAAAGCCGGGCATAGAGTGGTAATATCTCGGTATGTGGCAGCTTTGCATCTCTCAGGAACTGGTGGGTTTCCCGAATTTCACGCTCACCACTGAGAAACACCAGCACATCACCCAGCCGCTTGCCTTTCCCTGTACGCTCAATAGCGTCTATTTCTTCCAATGCGGCCAGAACGCCCTGTTGTAGCCGCTGATCAGCATCCCGACCTTCCAGCTCAAGATCTTCAAGAGGGCGGTATAGCGTCTCGACCGGATAGGCTCTACCGGAAACCTCAATCACCGGTGCATTGTCAAAGTGTTTTGAGAACCGCTCAACATCGATAGTGGCCGACGTGATAATCACTTTCAGATCCGGCCGTTTTGGCAGAATCAGTTTGATGTACCCCATGAGAAAATCAATATTCAGACTGCGCTCATGGGCTTCATCAATGATCAGTGTGTCATAGCGATTAAGAAAGCGGTCATTCTGAATCTCTGCCAGCAGAATACCGTCAGTCATCAGTTTTATCAGGGTCGTTGCTTTGGAGTGGTCCGTGAAACGAACCTGATAACCTACCTGCTCTCCAAGCGTTCCCCGCAACTCTTCAGCAATTCGATTGGCCACAGAGCGCGCAGCCAGACGGCGGGGTTGAGTATGGGCGATAGAACCGAAGATACCTCGTCCGGCTTCCAGACAGATCTTTGGCAACTGGGTTGTTTTACCCGAGCCAGTCTCCCCCGCGATAACCACCACCTGATGCTCCCGGATAGCCCGGGCAATATCATCCTTTCGATCAACAACTGGCAGCTCCAGATCATATCGAACCTCAGGCAGAGCCGAGCGTCTTTGCTCAACCAGCGCCAGAGAAGCTTCAATCGTCTTCTGAAGACGATCCAGACCTGCATTATCACCGCGTTTAAGCCGGCGCAATTGACCACGCAGACGATACCGGTCACGGATCATGCATTGGTTGATGGACTGACGCAGCTGTGTATCAGAAAAGCCGTCACTCAAGCCGGATACTCCCGTTAGATACTCTCGTTGGGTAGAGCGAGTATTACTTTAAACCATTGGAGGAAGCGGCCAGAATGGCCGCCTATTTCAGAAGTTCATCAACTCTGACGACTGGCCAGCTCTTCATCACGCAAATGACGACGAAGAATCTTGCCAACATTGGTCACGGGCAGTTTATCTCTGAACTCAACCTGCTTCGGCACCTTATAGCCCGTCAAATTTTTTCGGAAAAAGAGAATCACTTCTTCACTGGTCAGTTCCGGATTGCTGGACACCACAAAAACTTTGATCGCCTCACCAGCGCGTTTATCCGGCACACCAATAACCGCACACTGTGTTACATCCGGGTGGGCAGAAAGAACGTCTTCCAGCTCATTGGGATATACATTAAACCCGGAAATGCAGATCATATCCTTTTTACGATCAACAATAGTGACATAACCCTCTTCATCAATACGGGCAATATCACCGGTTCTCAACCAGCCATCCAGCATGGCTTCTTCAGTAGCCTGTTCACTCTGCCAGTAACCCTTCATCACCTGAGGGCCTTTTACACAGAGTTCACCCACCTCACCAATCGGCAGATCCTGATCATCATTGTCCACCACTTTCAGCTCACAGGAAGGCACTGGCAGGCCAATGGTTCCCAGCTTGATTTTTCCCAGCGGATTAATGGTCACCACCGGGGAGGTTTCCGTCATACCATAGCCTTCACAAATACGACACCCGGTCAGGTTTTCCCAGCGCTCAGCCGTATCCAGCTGAAGGGCCATCCCACCTGAAATGGTGTTTTTCAGATGAGAGAAGTCCAGTTGACGAAATGCTTCCTGATTCATCAATCCCACAAACAGCGTGTTCAAACCAATAAACATACTGAAGGGCTTGCCGGTAAGATCCTTAATAAAGGACTTCATATCCCGGGGATTGGTGATCAGCATATTATGCTCACCCAGCAATACGGCGACCATGCAGTGAACGGTAAAAGCAAAGATATGATAAAGCGGCAGTGGTGCGATAATCAGCTCTTCACCTTCCCGAAGGTTACCGCCCACCAGCGCCTTGACCTGGAACATATTGCTGAGAATATTCCGGTGAGTCAGCATTGCTCCCTTGGCAATACCCGTCGTACCGCCGGTATATTGCAGGATAGCCACATCATCGTTTTCCCGGCGAACATCGGCACAATGATGCAGGGCACCACACCTTAAGGCCGTAGTAAACGACACCGCCGAAGGTAAAGAATATGGCGGCACCATTTTCTTAACGTGCCTGACCACCAGGTTCACCAGCGTGCGCTTGAGCGGTGGCAACATATCGCCAACCTGCGTTACTACAACCTGTTTAATGGCCGTCTTGGGAATCGCCTTTTCAGCCATGTGGGCCATGTTGGCCAGCACAACCAACGCCTTGGCTCCAGAATCCCTGAACTGATGCTCCATTTCACGTTCGGTGTAGAGCGGGTTGGTATTGACAATAATCAAACCGGCCCGAAGCGCACCAAAAACCGCGACCGGAAACTGCATCACATTGGGCAACATGATGGCAATACGATCACCCGGTCGTAAGTCCGTATGATGCTGCAAATAACTGCAGAAGTGACCACTGAGTTCATACAACCGGGCATAACTCAGCTCATGCCCCATATTACTGAACGCTGGCTTGCCGGCAAACTTGCGGGTACTGTATTCCAGCACATCAATAATCGAGCGATACTGCCCAACATCAATCGTTGCAGGAATGCCTTCCGGGTACTTGTCTTTCCAGAAACCGGTGGTCATGGGATAAGCCTCCCGCATCCATGATGAAGCTGTATAGAATAAAAACTGGCTCGCAAACTCTTCAACCTGTGTTGCTAACTGTCTTGTAGACCGTCTTGTAAAAAAGAAGATTTTACCAAGCAATAACAGCAAAAAGTCTTAAGCGGCGACGTCCGAATAACGGCAGTACCGCACTGATCTGAACCGATGAAGTCAAGCCAGAGATAGCCTCTGCGATTTCATGGTAAACAGAAGAAAGATTGCTGTTTTTTTATCACATTGAAAATTTTTCGAGACTATCAGTTTTCCTCTGTTCCTGATAGATAACCTGCGGAAAATACCTTCACAACATTCTTTTCAGGATGATTTTTAAGGACAGCCCTATGTCATATCCACAACCTGTATTTTTTCTGGAGAACAGCACAGACAAGCACCGCATTCCAGTATACCAATGGCAGCCTGTAACGGGTGCAAAAGCCATCGTACACATCAGCCACGGTATGGCAGAGCACAGTGGTCGCTATCAGGAACTGGCTAACCTGTTAACCTCGCAGGGCTTTATTGTCTATGCCCATGATCACCGCGGCCATGGAGCAACCATTACAAAAGCGGATGGCATATCAAATCAGGGTCATTTTGGAGACCGGAATGACTGGGACAACGTTATCCATGATCTAAAGCATGTCGTTGACTCTATTATTTCCGAACATCCGGGAATCCCCTGTTTTCTCCTTGGCCATAGCATGGGCAGCTATATTCTTCAGAGCTACCTGAGCAGGTACAGCCCCGACATCAACGGCATCATTCTTTCCGGTTCAAATTATGTACCCAAACCTTTATTAACCCTGGGCAAAGCCATTGCCAGACTCGAGATATGGCGACAGGGAACGTCTGGTAATAGCCCTGTTATTCATCAGATGACGTTTGCTGACTACAATCGAAAGTTCAAACCCAATATCACCGACTTTGACTGGTTAAGCCGTGATCCTGAGTCCGTCCAAAAATATGCGACCGACCCCCTTTGTGGATTTGCCTGTACCAATCAGCTTTGGGCCGATTTGTTTCAGGGTCTGCAGGAAATCTGCTCACTCGACACACTGGCAAAAATCCATCAGCAGCTTCCGATTATGATCATTGGCGGTGATAAAGACCCGGTGAGCGCGCCCAATGGGCTCAAACGTCTGGAGAAAGCATTTACCGCCTCCGGCCATGAAAACACCCTCCTGAAACTCTATTCTGGTGCCCGCCATGAGTTATTTCATGAAGTGAATCGTCAGGAAATCCATGGGGAACTGATACAGTGGCTGGAAAATCATCTCTGAGGTTGGCAGCATAGAGGAAAAATGCCGTCTTTTTTGCCCCCCACTTTGGTAAAAAATCGATGAAGTAGATTATCAATCTGGCTATTCAGCATTTCCATATGCTCCGGGAAAAGATACAGGGTTCGCTCACTCTTTTTTGGTCGTGTACAGAGCCCTTTGATAATCAGGATCAATGGACTTGTAGCTGTAATAAATCCTGGCTTTCTCTGCAAGCTTTTCAGAATATGATGGTGATATCATGGCACGTACGCTGTATATGTGCCCCATGCTGCTAAACATACAACGAAACCTGTGTTTCAGGTATGCCTGTTTTTCCTTACCACTGTAATAGCTCTTCGCCAGGATGCCGAGCGCTCTCTTATATACTTCTGACGGCAAAATTTTTGCATTTATTGTGTCAAGATGAAGCAGTCTTGAAAGTGCCTTCAATATAAGATTTTCTGCATAATGAGAAACCATTCCAACCTCAGCCATATCATCCTGACTCTTCATACTATATTTCGACATAACCGAACTAAATAAATCATCCATAGAGTGAAGCAGTGTCCAGGCTAATTCCTCATAAATCCGCTCAACCCCGATAACCTGGGATCGCTCAGCAACTGAAAAAAAATTACTGTAAATAGCCAGTTCTTTTTCAAGGTTACATGCCCGTCTGGCCTGATGGATACTTTTCAGTATTCTAATTACCCATCGACTACGATTTTCCTGAAAAATACTATCGTACGAATCCATTTTCTTTTTGTATCCAACAGTCGTCCAGCCTTCTTCATGCTGACTAATATCCGGAATACTCCTGCTATGCTGATATACGAATTTACAAACAGGCTTCTTTATATCTAGACGATTTTTAAAATAATTGTCATCTACAGAAAGGGATGACAATACCGGTTGACGGGCATTTTCTTGGATTTTTGCGCCCAACAGTTCATGACGAGCCACTTTAATCGTCAATGTCGATATTTTTCCTGCCGTGATCACCTTTCTGGAAGCAGTCGCCCCCGAAGAACGTTTTTTCTTACTACCACCTCTTTGTTTTTTACCTCTATCCGTTATTTTATTTTTACCTGCGTTTGAGAAGTCAATATCATCATTACCGGTAACTTCCTGACAAATGAAGACAGAGCTCTCCGGGATATCCAGCATTAATTCAGTAGATTTATTTTCTATTGATTTTAATTTTGCCAACCGTTGATACATGTCGGCTTTTTCCTTCCATATCTCGGCAACTCCAGCAACATAACTTTCCCAATGTCTTGCCATATTTCTGCAAGCATCTGCTGCGTTCTCAAATAAACCTGCTTTAGTAAAATAGTTTGCTGCTAAAGCCCAATGTTCCTGAAATCCACACTCCGCTGATTTCTTGTAGCAATTAGCCATTTTTCCATACTCAACCCTTGACACCGGTTTCTTTTTTTTGTTAATTGACACCTCTTTGATCAGTCCATCGAACGAATGTAATAAACCGTTCAACCAGACCGGATTTTTTTTCAATATGCTATTTTGAATTTTTCTCTCAACCTCCCCTGTTTTTTGTTTATCGTATCCCGTTGCTGCAGATAAGCAATCGTCAATCACATCCAGAATACAAAATATCGTCCAACTATATTTACCTATGATATTTTTGACATGACGCTCAAGATAGTCCTTGACCGTTATCGGACAAGCCCTGTTTAGATAGACATATTCAGAAGTAAAACGATATATAAATGCCAACATCGTGCCTAGCGGATTTAGATTTACAACCTTGTCAACAAACACCCCTATCACGCGCACATCAAAATAGCCAAACCGTACAACATCACCAATGGAAAAAAAGTAAACCGGATCAAGTCTTTCATTTTTTCTTAGATAATTAAACATACCCTCAAGTGTATTGACTGCCATCCTGATATTCCCAAAATCTGAAAGCCCGGGAATAACTCCTGAATATAAACAACTTAATACGCTCCCTATTTCATAATACTTCTCAGCCAATCCTTTTTCTGATGACAACTTCAACAGATCGCAAAAATCACGCTTGTTAATTTTTTTTTCGCTATACAATTCAAAATAAGAGGAAATTCTGTAAAGCGCCAGCAAAATCCTCATTTTCTTTATGGCAAATTGTTCATCTTGCTTTATAACTCGCTGAAAAAAAAGCTTCGCCATTTTTTTTTGCTTTTTAGCCAGGAATGTAACAGCCATATCCCAAATATCCTGGCTACGATAGTCTTCGCTCAACGCTTTGTTTTTTTCCATACAGTGTTCTACAGGCTTACCCTTCAGATTCTTCCATTTCAACTCATCTGATATATCTAATATTTTTAATTCATTCTCGGGAATATTGATAACTCTTTCGAGAAGGTCATCGGAATTCATTTTCTCATAAACTTCTGTTGATTCATACATCACAACAAATTCAGGAATCACATAAGTTTTCCCTTTCTTCTCGACACACTCATCAGAATCCTTTTCATTTGTTAATAAAGATAACTGGGGCTTCCTTATATAATGAGTGAAAAAAGCCTGACACAACCAATCCTCAGCAACCCCTTTGAACGAATCCGAAAAAAAAACAGTCGCCAGATGGCTTGCCTGAGCACACCAGAATTGAATATCAGGATACGCAGTCGGCACCAGGGCATTTTGACTTAATGATGGAACCGCATCGGACAGCATTAAGGGTTTATTTCCTTTAAAAGCTAATGACCGTACCGATCGACTGGAATGCAAGCCCGCATAAAAAGCGGTGACTGGTGAGGCAAACAGACATTGAGAATAGCGTTTACAGACATCAACCGGATACACTTTTCGCGCAGGATTTAACGTTCTGGCAATGGCAGAAAAATTTGACGATTGATATATCCCCGCGACAGTATCTGAAATGGGTTCTTTAATGGTTTTTATCATAATAAAATAGTTGAGTATTTGTTTTAATCTACATTTGACTATTCATTCAGGGAAAAGTTCCAATCCTGTGTGTTCAAGGGGTTAGCCTGATTTTTCCCCGTCAAAAAAAACCGGTAAATACTCAGGCTGAACCGTTGGGAGGAGGCAGGGCGGTAGCATAAGATGTACGATAGTTTAGATTATTTGTTTGCTCATAATCCTCAATATTGCTGGTAGCACACTCTCAGACATTCAACACCCTTAAATTCAGGCAGGATTACTAAAAAAAGTCAAAACATTAGAAATTGACATAATAAGCCACTGGCCTCATAAAAAGCTTGTATTCTGCACTGCTTCTGCAGTCTGGATTTAAGCAAGTTAATCAGTCAGGGTAAAACTGCTCAAGCACAAGCTTGGTTCGATAGTCCTGATCTAATCCGGCAAGCTCGATACGGCCAGCCATGCTCTCCTTCTCAAAGTAGCTGCTCAGTTTGTGAGCATTGAAACACCATCGCCTTACTGTCGCAACGTTCTTTGCCGCGGTTCGTTCATGGATTTTGGAGGCGTCTTCTTTAAAGCTGACATCAAGCGACAGATGTTGTCCATTCTCTATACTCCAATGATTGCGCACTGCTGCCAGCACACTGGATGCTGTCATCTCCCGACTCTCTATATAACAGTGCACCTCAGTTGTTTGTTTTTTGCCGATCAATCTGTCTCTCTGGATAACCGAAAACTGCTTAAGTCCAGGCCATTCATGCTTTGGGTCTATATCATCAATGTTGTTAAAAACCCAGCAGCGCCGGTGTTCGTAACGCCCCCGATTTATCTCAGTAGATTCTGCAAAGGCGGGGACGTCATCAGCAGGTTCCGGATCATCTGAATGTTCTTCAATATACTGTGTAAAAACTGCCTCGATATTACTGCACAGCGTTCGCTGGTTGTCCTTGCTTGGCGCACAACAGGTAATCAGCTTTTTTATCAATGATCTTTTGGCAGATTTTTTTTCTGACAGCCCATAGCGTCACTGGTAATCAAAGCTCCTTCTATAACAAGCATATTGAGGACTTCTGGAATAGCAGTGATCTCGTTAGATTTCTTATCTACGGGGGTAAAGCCTAATATAAGCTTTAGCTCCGAGCTGTAAGCACAGACCATATGAACCAGCTTCTTTCCTTTAGCCGGGCGAGAGCCACGCAAAGCCTTGCCGTCAATAGCTATTACATTGTCGTTTTTTTCTGGGTGAGGCCCCATTTTACGGGCATTTATCTCTGATACTGTGTCGCTCACCCAATCGACAAATAGCTGAGTAAAAGATTCTGGGTCAATCAGTGAACATACTGTTCTTATAGTGTGACTGGTGGGAAAGCCAAATTTGTAAGGAAAAAACAGACGAAACCAGTTTCGGTTGTATTTAGCGAACCGTGCCATGCCTTTCCATGTAGTGTAACCACTCAAAACACTGACATAAACGATAAACAATACTTCTGAAAGTGGGTACGTAACGTGAATATCGCTACGTGGCTCAGTCAGCGATTGAATCCTGATGATCATTGGTGTGTAGTTGGCCATTATCATACCTTGAGTGACACCGCAGGTATGTTAATAGTACATATGTACATCTCATGCTATCGCCCTGGAGGAGGAGGAGAAGGA
>NZ_JAVRMB020000160.1:0-2541 GCF_031844845.1 Endozoicomonas sp. | reverse complement strand
TTTTTATGGTGGTACTTCTTAGCTCTGGGTAGGTGTTCCTGACCACGGCAAAGCGGGTCTTACGGATGCCTTGAGCGTTGGGTTGCTGCACGTTCAGAGCGATGTTCTTCAGTTCTTCGACACAACACACTGATTTGCCTGAACCGATAGGTCCCATCATGCAGCGAACGAATGCCTGACTGGCATGAAACCGTTGTGCGGTGGGCTCTGGTTGGTAGTCCAGATTGTGAACGGGCAGTTCCGGGGACTGGGTTGGCGATAAGTAGCCAGTGGCGTTGATCTTCTCGTCCCAGGTGTTAATGCCCATTGTTCAAAATCGCCTTACCTATGTCATCTGAGATGACTGAAACACGCTAGTGTTTTAATACTATGTTCTTTACCTATGTTTATGTCATTTCAGATGACACCAAAACACGTTTCAGATGACAACGGTAGTCATCTGAGATTACATAGGCTATGCTATTTTTTCCATAAAAAAACCGGATCAATGGGCTGGCACCCGATCCGGTTTCTCTACAACATTCATTAAGGTCAGTATACCGTGATTTCACTCAAATATACAGGTAGTGCTGTGCAAGAAATTCGAATAAATATCCATTCCAGCCTTACTCCTGCCCAGCGTTTGATGTTGGTTATGCTGTCCAGCTATGCCAATGAGGACGGTTATTGCTGGCCAAGTCAGGCAACTCTCGCCAGGGATGTCGGTATTACCCGACAAAATGCCAATATCCAACTGAAGTTTCTGGAAAGCCTTGGGTACATCACCAGTCAGCAACGGATTAACCAGGATAAGGGTAAAGGTTCCAAGATCTACAGAATGAATCTTGATCCTATACAATCAAAGTCCCCGAAAGTAGTGGCGTTTGAGCAACGTAAGCACCAAACCACCCATGAGAAATTAACCGATGTTTCATGGGCTGATGATCCACAAGTTCAATACATTTTCGGGGAACAATCGTGATAGATTTTTTCTATCGCCAGATTCAAAGACTGCATACTGATTCGATTCTCTTGCCTATCCAGTGCATGACGGGGACGGCCATGGCATTACCAATGGCGCGGTATCTGGGGGTGTCAGGGCAGTTTTCAGCGGTCTTTTTGCGGTAAGGAATCTTTGTCCAATCGTCGGGGATTCCCTGTAGGCGTTCGCATTCTGTGGGGGTTAGGCGTCGGACGATTGATGCCGTTGATACCACTGGATTCACTACGCCGCCATTACTGCCAGCACGTAATGTCGGGCATTTTTCATCAGCCAGGTCACGTAAGGCATCGTTCTGGGTGCCGCAATAACACACGGCATGATGGTCGCCAGAAGTCAGGGTATTCATGGGATCACCGGGCTTGCCAATGCCTAAACCATTGCCATTGCCTTTGCCGTCTTGTTTGTCGGCTCGCTTGCCGATGGATCGGGTGGCTTGATCGTGGATTGGCAGGGGTTCTATGACCAGATCAGTGGCGTCTTTGTAGTCTCGCTGCTTCAGGGTGCTGGCTTTGGTGCCGTTGCCGTACTGGCCGAAGGCTTCCATATCAAAGGGCTGTGGGCTGTCCACGACTATGTGGTTGGAACAAGCTCCATCAGATCCGGGAAAACCGCCGCCAGTAGTGCGAGCTTCAAGGGTGTCGGCAAGGTCTTCTTTCTGCGGTCTGCTCTGCGGAGGATTCCCACACACGCCTTGGGGCTCAAATAGTACCGGCTCAGCACGTTCGTTTCCTGTAAAATCGACGAAAGCAAACACTCGCCGGCGTCGTTGTGGGACTCCGAAGTGTTGAGCATCAAGCACACGCCATTCACAGAGGGACTGTGAGCCAAGCGCAATACCGGATGTTTGCCATTTCTTTTTTTCACGGAGGTGGTGGCTGTTGCCAGTAAACAGGCGCAGCACTTCCTGAAAGTCTTTTCCCGAGTTGGAACTGAAGACGCCAGGGACGTTCTCCCACACGGCGTATCTGAGGTTGTTGTGCTTGATTGCCCAGTGAATGATGTCGATGGCTTTGGTGAATAAACCGCTTCTGTTGCCGCTAAGTCCACTTCTTTTACCCGCTACTGATAGATCCTGGCAAGGGCTGCCAAATACGATGATGTCAATGCTGCCAAGGGATTGAAGGTCAAATTCAGTGATGTCTTTGATGTCACCAAGGTTGGGTATGGTGGGATAATGGTGTTCCAGGAGAGCATTACAAAAGGGTTCTATTTCTGAGAATGCTACGGGTGTCCAGCCGAGTGGTTCCCAGGCTAAAGTCGCTGACTCAATGCCTGAGAATAACGAGAGATAACGCATCATCTTGACCGGTTTACCTTTTCTTTTTCTTCACGTCTTGATTCGTATTCTGCTACTGCTGCTTCGTGATTTGATTCGCATTCTTTTGAACAAAAGGATTCCAGTGAATCAATTTTTCCATTGCACCATTGGCAGGTTTTCTCTGGGCGACTTCGCACTTGGTACATATTGTAATGATAATGTTTAACCTTCATTACAGCGTCTAATATTTCCTGCTGCTTTATATTGCTTTGTTTAGCCATTGTCTGGTGTCCATGAAATG
>NZ_JAVRMB020000159.1:0-9205 GCF_031844845.1 Endozoicomonas sp. | reverse complement strand
TTGGGTCCTGGCGCTACCACGCAGGACCCACAGGGCCTAAAAGCGTGGGAGCGAGGAGGGTTTTGCGACAACCGCCTTCGCGACGATGACGGTCGGGGGGTGTTTTGCCCTTTTGCGACACCCTCCTTCGCGGGGATGACGATGGTAAATTCTTAATGGTTGTCACCCTAAGGGAACACTTTTAATTGCACCACTGTCTGAACGATCAGTTGCTATTGATCAGCTATCTTCAGCAGGCGCTGGCGGTGGGGGCTGCTTGTTCTCTGTAGAGTTCTCTGCACAGCTAACGATCGCGCGATTACGCCCGGCATCTTTGGCTTCATAAAGGGCGCTGTCGGCGGCTTTCAGCAGCATATCGTGGTTTGTTTCTGCATTTTTCCGGGTTGCGATACCCATGGAAATGGTGACATTGCCCAGGGACTGACCATTAAACTGCATGCCCTGGCTGGCAATCCGGGTGACCAGTTGGTTGCCCAGTTCGCTGGCGGTTTCCTGATCTGTGTCCGGGCAGATGATACAGAGCTCTTCACCACCAAAGCGGCACACCAGGTCGGTTTCCCGGGTGGCCTGTTTCAGCTCCACGGCCACCTGTTTCAGAACGTAGTCTCCGGCATCATGGCCAAAGGTATCGTTGAATCGCTTAAAGTGGTCCAGATCAATCATCAGCACCGATAGCACTTCATGCTGGTGTTCTGCACTGTAGGTATGCTGTTCCAGAAAGTCCATCATATGGCGTCTGTTAAACAGGCCGGTCAGCGGGTCGCGGATGGCCTGTTGCCTCAGGTCTTCACGCAATCTCATATTGGCTAATGCCAGACCAATCTGTTCAGCCATGGATTCCGCTTTAGAGATATTATGCTCGAGGTTTTGCTGGTCGTGATAGTTGAGGTGCAGTATACCCAGTGTTTCGCCCTGGGCTACCAGTGGAATGCAGACCTGGTAAAGATCGTTTTCCATAAGGCTGTGGCGACAGCGAATTTCCAGGCCATCTTCAACGCTGAAGTGAGTGTGTCCTTTGAGCAGTGACCAGCAGTCACTGGGCTCAAAGCGTTGGCTGCCTTGCCATTGTTCGCCCCATTGCGTGATCACATCCAGTCGATTTCTTGATGATTTAATCAGGGTGATTGCACCGCCACAGCATCCGGGTAGCAGGTGTTCTGCAATAGGGTGAACCACATTTGCGGCACTATCCACGGTGGTGCAGGCAGACATCAGGCTGCCGAGGCGTTGCATCAGGCTGAGTTCACGGGTTCTTTCCCTGACTTCACTTTCCAGTAACTCTCGTTCCTGTTCGGCCCTTTTGTTCAGCATGCTGCTGAAAAAGCGAGTGATCATAATAACCACAAAAACACCCAGAAAACTGATAAGCACTACCCAGATCCAGATCCACAGTAATTCATCAGTGAACAGATTCAGAGCAACTGAGGTGCGTATGATATAGGTCTCACCTTTGTCGGATATATCGGTGGCTGATTCGTGACCGTGTTCGCCGCTGTGATTGTGATTATTGGTGTCAATATTCACTTTCAGCGCGTAATACATCAGGTCATACCCTTTGGTATGACTGTGCCGTGTGGATGACCCTTCACCCTGTTTCATGGCTTCTGCTACTTCCGTACGGCTCCCATGATTTTTCATCTGGTCAAGTTCATGGCTGGTCATCTGAGAGTCGCCGATAACGCTCCCATTCTCATTGATGATGGTGATCCGGACCCCCGCACTGCCACCAATATCGGTAGCGATCACATCAAAATCAAAATGATCATCCCCGTGAAGTTCAATGTCATCCTTCATCATGCGAGACGTTATATCTGCCACTTGCTTAAGTTTGGTCTGGTAGCTTTCCAGCAGGATGCTTTTGAAATGAAGGGTTAATAATGACAGGCTGGCGGTCAGCACCAGGGTCATCAATATGGCAGGCATAGCCAGAGCGGCAGACTTACGAAACATGGCAACGTCCCTGTTGACCATCAATCAATTGCCCGAAGTGCTATCCAGCAAACTGATTGGTTATGAATGGAAAGATTCTATTCAGTATTGCAAAGATTGGGCGGTTTGGAATTGCCAGTTTTTTGGCAGGGCAAATCTGCTCTGTTACGAAAGAAGCTGGAAGCAAAGAATAATCAGCTTCCAGCTTACATGCGGAAGGTCATTACCAGACCCAGGTAGTTTCGGTCTTCCTCACTGTCCTGCCACCGGTAGAAAGTAGGGGCAAACGCCATGCTAATGGAGAGATCTTCCACCAGTGGCTCTTCTCTGCCGCCATTGATCCACTGATCGATACTGTCTACCGGATCCAGGAAAAACAGGGCCGTTGAGCCCAGCGTGGGGGAGTCCCAGACGAGATTGTCATTATCCCGTATTGTCAGTTTTTTCTGATAGGCCCATTCCCCGTACAGCCAGCCTCCGACGGGTGTGATAATAATATCCTGAATGGAAGGCACTTCTGCGATCGCTTCAATACCGTATTCCCAATAGAAGGTAGACATCAGGAAGGAGTAGACAAAAGAGTTCCACTGATCGTAGCCGGATTCACGGGCAACAATGTAGTAGACGCCACCAAAATAAGGGTGAGTCACGTAATTAAGGAACCATTCATCTTCATCCATCACCGGGCCCGAGCTGACATTGTCCCACCACTTTTTGTGGAAATTTTTCAACTCGTCTTTATCCCAGTTGGTAAAGGACTCCGGCATAACGGCCAGAGCAGCCACGACACCAACCCCGAGGCCAAACATCAGTTTGGTCTGGCCCCATAAACGGGCCTGATCTTCTTTTGGGTTCTCATCAAACAGGGTTACCGCCCAGGGAGAGCGCTCTTCCTGAAGAGAGAATGTAAACTCAGTGTCCGGGTCAGACTCTGTGGTGACTGCAGGCGCCGTTGTATTGGCCTGAGCGAAGCCGGAAAGCATGATCAGGCCCGATAAAAAAGCTGGTAATGTCAGGTTAAGCATCGTCTTTTATTCATTAGATGGCGGGTGGGCGATAAAAACAGCACCCAAACAATGGGTTATCCATTCAGGTAATTACCCCTGCTCTGGATGAAAGGTGGGGATTTTATAGTGTCTTCTGCCAATAAGCGATTGGGATTTATCATTATGTCAGGTAAGCGTGAGCGTTTATCGGGCAATGAGCCTGCTTCTTGTATTGGTTGTCGGATTTCTGACTCTGTACAGGGTTGAAGCTCAGAGATTATAAACGCTTAAACGACTGAAAATTTTCACATGCTACATTGAATTAGAAAAGCAGTATAAGGATGTATTGTGATTAATAAACAGCTGTACCTGTCCGTAGTTACAGGTTTGTTGGTGATCGGTGGATTTTTTTCCACCACCAGGGCATCAGCAGTTAACCCTCCTCCAGCCCATGAGAGCGTTCCGCTAACCCGGTATTGGAATATCATTGCTGATCATCTCGCCCGGCACCTTATTGCCAATGGCCGGTTGGGCTCAAATACCCTTTATGTTGATGAAAAACCTGCAGTTTCAGAGATTAGTCGATACCTTGAAAAACAGTTATCCCATTCATTGAAAAAATCAGGTGCAATGGTGTCTGCTCCAGCCAGTGCTCACTATGCAATTGAGTTGGATGTTGACATTAATGAGCGATCGGATGGTCATGGAACGGCCTATACCGAGGGTGGTGACATCGACCAGTTATGGATGATACGAGAACCTGAAGCTATCTACTCAGGTCAGCGTGTCAATTATGAGATGGTATCTCTGTCGACTAATCAGCCGGTCAATATAAACCTTCTTGCTGATACCGATACGGAAATTATTCTGACTGCCCGAATTATGGAGAGAGGCTGGATTCGCCTATCACAAACCTATGCATTCTATTTTACTGCTGAAGATATGAAGCCTGAACAGGAACTTGAGCATGAAAAAGATCTGAAGTCTGAAGAAGAACTCGAATCTGATGAGGATATGGAGCTCCGAAATCATCAAAGAGTGTTTATGGATTATCAACAAAAGCTGGATGCTGATATCGAGCAGCTGTTTGGCAGTTATGGGCTCTGATACCGTACTTTCAGCGATGGCATCATCCCCCGGGAATAATAACTATAATTCCACCTTTACTTAATTATTGGCTATCTCGCCAATGGAAAAATTATCCGCTGGAAGTACAAGAATCAAGAACTGAAAATGTCGGAAGTTGCCATATTTGCGACTTTGCCATGATTTTTGAATCGGTATGATCCTTTCTGGTTGAACACTCATGATCTTGGTAAGGTCGTTTAAAGCAGAATCAGGGCAGTAGATCATTGCGGAGTCAGTACTTCTGTTTAAGGTCGTACTCAGCATTGTCAAGACAAAGGACAATACCTTCAGACCCATAATATTTATAGCCAGCACTAATGTAGTCCCTTGCCTTTGGCTCATCTTTCAGTAGGACATAATACGACACGATGGCTGTAAGTAGGTCAGGCAACTGAAATTTTTGCGTCCCGGGTTTTAATGTGAGTGTGTGAGGCGTACTTTTGCTCAGCTCTACCCGTTCTTGTATATCGTCTACCTGCTTGCGGGCCGATTTATTCAGACGAATGAAGTTTTCAGAAAACTCCGAAGTGAGCTTGGTTTTCTCTGTAATCAATTTTTGCATGTACTTGATCATAGCAACAGGATGGTTATTGTCAGGCTTTGTTTTCCCATTGCTTACTTGCTTATCGCTGTTAGTTCTTATGAATTTCATATCTTTTTTAAATTGCCTTGATATGGAGTTGACACTAGAGGGGGGAGATAACGTTACAAGTCTGTTTTTTGCGGCTTCGGCTGCCTGCTCTTGTTTCTCCCCATTTTCTTCAGTTAGCTTTTTGTCCAGTGACTTTTTTGTCACAGTCATTCCTGATATCTGCCCCTTTAAGGCCATAACCCCCTCGTCACCCTCCCCAAAACCACTGTCGCACTGGTCACTCTCACTGGTTTGACGGGAATAACGCTTCAGGGGGAAATGTGTATTCATACCTTACCCATTCATGTTCTCGCAGGTTCCACTCAAGATCACTTATCCCGCTAAGACCAAGACCGTCCGGATGTGGATAAGTTCCATTATTTAAGGCGTGGGCACGAAATGATTTTCTTTTTTTCACGGAGACACAGAGTTTTTTTAAAGTTTCCTCTGTGTCTCCGCGGCCAGTCAATTTTTTGCAAAACAAGCCGTTACGCAAATCCGGCCAGGTGGCTGCCAACGATCAGAATGCTGGAGATAACAAACAACAGCAGCACAAATCGCCAGACAAACCTCGCCCAGTCGCGCCAGTCAATACGACACACGCCCAATGTTGCCATAAGCGGTGCGGAGGTTGGCACGATCAGGTTGGTGAAACCGTCGCCCAGCTGGAAAGCAAGCACGGCAACCTGACGGGTGACACCGCTGATATCCGCTAAAGGAGCCATCAGAGGCATGGTCAGTGCGGCCTGACCGGAACCCGAGGTTACAAAGAAGTTAAATACTGACTGGAATACAAACATCAACCAGGCAGAGAGCCAGCCGGGGAAGCCGCTTAGCAGGGAACCGAAGTTGTGCAAAATGGTATTCAGGGTATTGGGATCATTGGAATCGCCGCCGAGAATCATCAGTACACCTTTGGCGAAACCAACCAGCAGCGCGGGTCCAATCATTGATGCGGCACCTTCCCTGAAGGCGCAGGCGGCATCATTGCCGGTCATCCCATTCAGTCTGAAGACAATACCAATTACACCCACAATGACACCGAGGGTAAAGAACTGGGAGGCGATCTCCGGCAGATACCACTGGTACTTGACGACCCCCCAGACCACCCAGACCATTACTGCCACCAAAGCGAGCATCACCAGGGTATCGCCCATGGACCATGAGGTCGTATGAGTGTTATCCGTATCGGCATCACGGAAATGGGCATCGCTGTGGTAACTGTACGAGGCTTCAGGCTGCAGCTTGATACGGCGGGCGTAGGCGGCAGTGAAGAGAATACCCGCCAGCGTGAAGCCGGCCCACATCACCATCCGGAATCCGGAGCCGGACATGACCGGAACCCCGGCAAGTCCCTGGGCAATGACCACAGAGAACGGATTCATCCAGGAACTGGCAAAACCGAGCTGGGTAGCAACATAAGTCACCATAACGGTGGTCACACCGTCGTAACCCATCCGTACCATCAGGGGCACAATGATCAGGGCAAAGGCAATCGCCTCCTCTCCCATACCAAAGACAGCGCCACCCAGGGAAAAAAAGAAGAACAGGATGGGGATAAACAGTTTTTCACTGCCCCGGGTACGCTCAATCAACCGGTGAATGCCGCGGTCAATGGTTCCCGTCCGGGTGACAATCCCGAATGCGCCACCGATGAGCAGCATGAACATGATCACGCCAATAGCTGCGCCCCACTTGGACCCTGAAACCAGCCCCTCGAAGGGGAAATTCATCAGGCCAAGGTCGCCGCCACCGGCAAACAGCTGGACATTGCCGTAAAGTTTTTCTCCGGCTTCTGTCAGGGCATAGGAGAAGGATTCCGGATTAATAACCTGCCGACTTTTTTCAACACCGTCAACCAGGTAGGTCACTGTCTCAGAGCTGAAGGAGCCTGATGGAATGATGTAGGTGAGGACAGTGGCGAGAATGCCAATGAAAAATATCAGCAACAGGGTGTCGGGCATCTCCCACTTTGATGCCGCCTTGACCCTCGTATTTCGGGCGGCATCAAAAGTGGTGTTTTCTGTACTTTGCATATAAGAACTACTGCTTTAAAAAGCTTTCTTATATCAAAAATCAGATAACCATGCTCTGATATTGGTCATGGCAGCATAAGTTTTTTACCTGTTTTTATCCGGTCTGTTAAATGACGCGTTCTTCGAACAAATGCATAGCGATAAATTACTCGTCTATTGCTGCAACTACGCCCGTTCTGATACCAACATAGGCTGCTCCATTGGGGCCTAACACCACAGGGGCGGTAACACTGGATAAGGTGTCGGTAATCCCGCCACTGCCCGTGCCAATCAGGCGGTCAAACTTCTCTTCACCGGTCTCAAAATCCACAGCAGTCAGATACCAGCCCCCAAGACGATCATCATCATTCTGTTTTTTGAAGGTATAAAAATAGAGCAGGCCATTGTCAGTCGACAATATTGGCAGTGATTGCGAGAGTAACTCAGAGTTCCAGGTGACATCACAGCCACTGCGATCTTCTCTGACATCTATTCGCGTAACGCCCGGTGAGGTTTCCAGAGCATTGCCAGAATAAATATGACCATAGTCGTTTTGTACAACCAGGGCGTTGTTATAGACCAGGATGGAGTTTTCTGTAGCACTTTTACCGGGTTTGAACAGAGGGACTTTGCACACTTCCCGGTTACCCTCAATTCCTGATTTACGTTGATAGACCATCAGATGTGTCGAGGGAGAACCATCATCTGCAATAGTAATAAGATCATCACCGATCAGAGTCGGAGAGGTGCCTGATCCGAATGAGAGCGTTCCTGGCTTCTGGGCTTCACCACGGTCATAAGGAATACGCCAGCTCCAGTAAGGTTCTCCATTGTCAGCATTGATTTTGAACTGATAGAGGGCATGAGTAGAAACGATATAAACGCCATCTTCATCAACGGCAAAGGAGTTTTGAATCACTTCATCTTTGCCTTCCATTTTGAAGGTGCGGAACTCTCCGGTGGCTTTGTTCCGGTAGCCGGTGTAGCCATTACTGGTGACAAACCAGAGGTTGCCTTCCCAGTCGGGCATTACATCATGAATATTGCTGCCTTCCGGCATAACACCACTGATGTCGTATTCTTCGGCAACCCGCCATTGAGGTTTTTCACCGGACTCATCCAGCTCCAGAATTTTAATGGTGTTATCTGCAGGCGCCAGAATGGGGCGATCTTTATTATCCAGATGGAAGTAGCCACCACCGCTGTTATCCCCTGAAGTTTTCATGGGCATATCATACTGTGCGATGGTTTCCAGAGTATCTGGATCCAGCAGGTGTAGTTCTACACCGGTCAGTTTGATACTGACCGTAATCAGGCGGCCTTTGGCGTCAAAGGCGATGTTGGGGGCAACACCGACAATAGAGCTGAAATTCCGTTGGGTGGTTTGTGTATTGACGCCAAGGGGCCCCGGATAGTCAGTGATGTTTCGGTTGTATGATCCACCATGCATGCTACTGCGCTGGGATTCTGCCAGCCAGGGGTGGTCCGGTTGTAAGTCAGCGGGCATTGGCTGGGCAATAGCCGATGCTCCCTGTACCGCAGGAACATCATTTTCGGTAACTTTTAAATAGCCGTAGGTTGAGGCTGCGGAGAGTGCCGCAATGCCCAGGGCAATTTTTGTTTTAGTAAGCTTCATAAGATCTTCTTTTTGTTATCTGTTATTGAGACTGTAGAGGTTGTCGCAAAAGGTCTTAAATGCCGATTTATACCACCGCCGTCATTCCCGCGAAGGCGGGAATCCATCTCGAGAATGGGAGTCTATCTCGAGCAGTGGATCCCCGCCTTCGAGGCTGTTGCAAAACCCTCCGGGCACCTCGTTCCCATGCTCTGCGTGGGAATGCATACCGTACTCGCCACAAGTGAATAACCAGCCTGAAATCCCCACAGATTCGGACAAGGTGAGGTTTCTCCACATGCGGCAAGATCCGTATGCATTCCCACGCAGAGCATGGGAACGAGGGTTTTGCGACAGCCACCTTCGCGGGGATGACGGTTGGGTGTTAACAGGCGGTAGCGAGTTTGGCAACTTCAACTTTTACCGGGATGCCGTGAACCACAGCATTGCCTGTCAGCTGATCAATGACTTTCTCATTGGTGATGTCATTCAGGCTGACACCAGCGTGAGCTTCAGCGACTTTGATTCGGGTTCCCTGACGATTATGTCCCCAGGCATGAGGCATGCAGACGACTCCGGGCATAATGTCTTCTGTGATCTCTACCGGTAGATCAATACGACCAACCACAGAGCTGACGGCTACAGTGCTTTCCTGATTGATTCCGCGTTTGGCTGCGTCTTCCGGGTGTATCAGCAGGTTACAGACAGACTTACCCTTAACCAGACGATGACTGTTGTGCATCCATCCCAGGGTGCGACTGGTCAGCCGGCTGATAATCATTAAATCGAATTCTGAGTTCACCCGTTTACTGTCGTTTTTTAATGGATCAATAAAGCGGGATTTAAGCCGGGGCAGGTCACTGACCAGAATCTCAGGGGCAAGATCAATCTTCTTATCTTT
>NZ_JAVRMB020000158.1:0-17586 GCF_031844845.1 Endozoicomonas sp. | reverse complement strand
CTGAGTACACTTCGTTCCCACGCTCTGAGGCTGTCGCAAAAGGTAGATTAAGCCTTGAACCACAAAGGCACAAAGGTTTTTTGGAGTTGCCAGCGCTACGCGCTGCAAACAAAAGAAAAAGTCTTCCTTTGTGTCTTTGTGCCTTTGTGGTTCCTTCTTTTAAGGCCTTTTGCGACACTCTCGAAGGCGGGAGTCCATCTCGAGCAGTGGATCCCCGCCTGCGCGGGGATGACGGTTGGGTGTTAATTCTCCCTTTTGCGACAGCCTCACGATCATGGAGATGAGGCCTGAAATCAGATTTTTGTGCTGTCCTGACTATTGACAACGGCACAGATTTTCCTCTGTAATCGAATAAGGCTTTATTAAAAAGCCGGGTAGTTGATAGAACTTTATAAACTGATCGTGATTAAAGTTCTGGCTCTCAGCTGCTCAACCAGAATAAAAATAAACAGCCCTGTTTGTTAGCTTGTCCTTACCCTGGGTAAGCCGATAGATAAGGGATTAAAACCAGAGCAACATACGGAGGGATCCCGTCATGTTCAGACAGATTGCCGAGGCGCGCATCAATGATCTTCATTGCAAATTTGATGAAGCATCTGGCCTCAAATCCGTCATCGCCATTCACAGTACCCGCAGGGGCCCTGCCCTCGGTGGCTGTCGAATTATTCCTTACTCTTCTTCCAACGAAGCTATTACCGATGCTATTCGCCTTGCCCGAGGCATGAGCTATAAAGCCGCTCTGGCAGGGCTTGAATTTGGTGGTGGTAAAGCGGTCATTATGGAGCCTGAAGGTGATTATGACCGAAAGGCCCTTTTCGAAGCATTTGGCCGATTCCTCAACGAGCTTGGGGGACGCTATGCCACGGCAATGGACTGTGGCACCACCATAGCCGATATGGACGTCATTGCTACCCAGTCTCCCCATGTAACCTGTACTTCTTCCTGTGGAAGTCCTGCGCCGTTCACTGCTGAAGGCGTTTACTTTGGCGTACTTGCCTGCCTGAAAGCCCATTCCAGTCTCCCCGATACTCTGAAAGGTGTGCGGGTTGCCGTACAGGGTTTGGGAAATGTGGGATACGACCTCTGTCAACGACTCCATAACGATGGCGCACAACTGATCGTGACTGATATCAATCAACAGCGTGTTGACCAGTGTGTGCGTGAGTTTGGTGCCAGGGCTGTTGCTCCGGATGAGATATATAGCGTTCCCTGTGATCTGTTTAGCCCCTGTGGACTGGGTGGTGTACTGAACAGTGAAACTATTGAGCAGCTCCAGTGTGCTGCCATTGCCGGTTCAGCCAACAATCAGCTATTAACCGAGCAGGATGGACTTGCCCTTTTTGACCGGGAGATTCTCTTTGCCCCTGATTACCTGATTAATGCGGGTGGACTGATTTTTGTTGCCATGACGTATCTGCAAAGCAGTCCGGATGATATGCAAAGAAGGCTTCGCGGTATTCACGATACGCTGTTGCAGATTTTCAGTCGCCAGAATCAGGTAGGTTTGCCCGCCAGTGTTATCGCTGACCAAATGGCGGAAGCCATTGTCTATGGCGATGATTCCGCACAGTTGACGGCATAGGGGGAGTGACAATGGATACCACTGAAAACAATCTGCTACCTATGGAGCAGTTTCTTGATGCCGAGGGCGAAGTTCTGAAAAACCTTCCGGCCTGGGTGAGTAATGAAGCGATACTGATTGATTACTACCGAACCATGGTGATTGCCCGTCAGGGTGATCAGAAAGCGGTGGCTTTGCAACGTACCGGAAAGATGGGGACTTACCCTTCCTGCCTTGGGCAGGAAGCCATCAGTACGGTTTGTGCTGCACTACTGAAAAACGACGATGTACTGATTCCTTATTATCGTGATCTCCCGGGGCTGATGCGAAGGGGGATTCCCCTGAGTGATGTCATGCTCTATTGGGGAGGTGATGAGCGAGGCAGTGCCAGCCCGGCCTGGGGCCAGGATTTACCAACCTGTGTGCCTATTGCGACTCAGGCTGGCCATGCTGCGGGTATTGCTACGGCTATCAAGATCCGCCATGAAGCGGGTGACCCTCTGAGGGTGGCATTGTGTGCTTTGGGGGATGGTGCTACTTCGAAAGGTGATTTTGGCGAAGCGCTTAATCTGGCCGGTGCATGGCAGCTGCCGGTGGTTTATATCATTAATAACAATCAATGGGCCATTTCGGTTCCACGGAAGATTCAGTCCGGTGCACCAACCCTGGCTCAGAAAGGTCTGGCTGCTGGTCTGCCGTCTTTTCAGGTGGATGGTAATGACGTTATCGCCCTTCATGACGTGGTCAGTGCAGCGATCGAACGGGCGCGGCAGGGTAAGGGCGCGACAGTTATAGAGGCCATTAGCTATCGCCTTTGTGATCACACCACAGCGGATGATGCCAGTCGCTATCGAGACAGCGAGGAGCTTAAAGACGCCTGGCAAAAAGAACCCATTAAACGACTGCGTAACTTTTTATACCATCGTGGTTTGTGGGATGAGCGTAAAGAGCTGGCGTTAAAAGAAGAAGCAGATCGTCTGATTGATAAAGCCGTTCAAACCTATCTGAATACCCCTCTCCCTAAAATCGAAGATATGTTTGATTATCACTACGCCAACATGCCTGCCCAGCTGGATCTTCAGAAGCAGGAGGCGTTGGCCAGAGAACAGATGCGCCAGGGAAAAATAAATTCAGCCGGAGGTCATCACAATGGATAACAAACTGACCATGGTTGAGGCGGTTAATCTGGCACTTGATCATGCTATGGCATCAGATCCTGATGTGGTGCTTCTGGGTGAAGATATAGGCGTCAATGGTGGTGTTTTTCGTGCAACTCAGGGCCTGCGGGATAAATACGGTTTAAAGCGGGTAATGGATACGCCACTGGCAGAGGCACTGATAGCCGGTATCAGCATTGGCATGGCCGCCCAGGGGATGAAACCGGTGGCTGAAATACAGTTCATGGGTTTTATCTTTCCCGCTATGGAGCAGCTGATCTGTCATGCCGCACGCATGAGAAATCGAACCCGTGGTCGTCTGGCTTGTCCCCTTGTGTTAAGGGCGCCCTTTGGTGGTGGTATTCATGCACCGGAGCATCATTCGGAGAGTACGGAAGCACTGTTTGCCCATATACCCGGGTTGAGAGTGGTTATCCCTTCATCGCCAGTCAGAGCCTATGGTTTGTTGCGTTCAGCCATTAGTGAGCCTGACCCGGTCATTTTCCTTGAACCAAAACGTATCTACAGAGCCAGCAAACAGAACATAGATGTTGCCGCTGATCCCTTGCCACTGGATACCTGTTTCACTTTAAAGGTAGGGCAGGATGTCACACTGGTTAGCTGGGGAGCTTCCATCAGGGAAACCATGGAAGCAGCCAATATTCTGGAAACTCATGGCGTTAGTGCAGAAGTGATTGATGTTGCCACCATTAAGCCGCTGGATATGGAAACCATTCTGACATCGGTCAGGAAGACCGGCCGTTGTGTGATTGTTCATGAAGCCTGCCGCAGCTTTGGGGTGGGAGCCGAGATTTCTGCTGGCCTGATGGAAAAAGCATTTAATGACCTTAAGTCCCCCGTTGAACGGGTAACCGGCTTTGATACGACGATGCCTTACTACCGGATGGAAGATCACTACCTGCCTCAGACTGATGATATTGTCAGGGCGGCTATCAAGGCATTGGCCTGAGATTGGTATTCGTAGGTCGGCTCGCTTGCGAGCCGACGCGTGGACCAACCGGCATGTAACCATCAGAGTCTGGTGCTGGTCGGCTCCCCTGAACGGGGAACCGACCTACGGAATAATTATTTTAAACAGCCCTGCGTGGCAAGTGCTGCCATCACCAGAGGTAGCATTTTCATAACAATAAGGTACCACCATGCGTTTTTTTAATTTACCTGATCTTGGGGAAGGCATTCCTGAAGCTGATATTGTTGAGTGGCATGTTAGCGAAGGGGATAATGTTAAAGAAGATCAGCCAATGGTTTCTGTTGAGACGGCCAAGGCGATCGTAGAAGTGCCTGCACCCTGTACAGGCGTCATTGCTCGTCTATGTGGTCAACCCGGAGATACGATCCTGACAGGGGCTCCACTGATGGAGTTTATAACCGATCAGGAAGACAGCGGTACGGTGGTAGGCAAGCTGGCCAGTGATGACTCCGGACTCAGCAGTGATGAAGCCTTTATTATTGGTTCGCCTTCAGAAAGTCAGGAGCAACAAGCTTCTTCATCACTTACCGTCCAAAGTGGCCTTCATGCACTTGCTGAGCAATTTCATGTTGATCTGGGTTCTGTTGCTGGTCACCGCAAATCAAAGGCTGTAGAAAACTCAATATCATATCCATTGGACTATCCATTAGAGAAGCCGGAACCTCTAAAGGGGGTTCGTAAACATATGGCCAGAATCATGGCAGAGTCACATGCTGCTGTGGTTCCCGTGACACTGTTTGACGATGTGGATATCCACCACTGGCAAGACAAAGAAGACATTACCGTTCGTCTCATCCAGGCCATTGCCTGTGCCTGTGAGCAGGAGCCTGCACTTAATGCCTGGTTTGATGGTGCCACTATGAGTCGACAGGTTCATGATGTTGTAGATTTGGGGTTGGCAGTAGACAGTGAAGAAGGGTTGTTTGTTCCGGTCATTCGGGATGTATCGCCAATGGATAAAGAACAGATTCGTTCAAGCATTGATAAACTCAGAAAAGGGGTGAAAGACAGAAGTCTGCCAAATTCTGAACTTCAGGGCGCAACCATTACCCTGAGTAACTTTGGCGTTTTTGCTGGAAAATATGCAACGCCGGTCGTTGTGCCACCCATGGTTTGCATTATTGGGGTTGGACGATTAAGAGAAGAGATTGTCAGCGTTAGGGGTAAGCCTCAGAGTCATCGATTATTACCACTGTCACTGTCGTTTGATCACCGCGCTGCTACCGGTGGTGAAGCGACCCGTTTTCTCCATGCAATAATTCAACAGTTGCAGAAGTAGGTAAAAATCCACATTATAAATTATGGGCAAGAAAAAACTGCACTGCTAAACGAGGAATGTTTGCAGTGTCATGTTTTTTTATAGCGTTTATAACCGGACACAGTGGCTTTTTTGGCATTTGGGTTTGATCAGTAAAACTTATAAAAAAACGTGGTCAAAGTTCTGACGTTGCCGATAGTTAATGCTGAGAGCGGTGAGTTTCCAGTGTGGCTATCGGCCAAATGTTCCTGGTAACAAAATCAGACAAAGGCGGGTGAAGGCATGGATATCTTCAATAATTATCAGCAGAGATTTCAATCAACCCAGCAAGAAGAATTGACCATCGAAGAATACCTGGCATTGTGCAGGAAAGATCCTTCTGCCTATGCCATTGCTTCCGAGCGCATGCTGATGGCCATTGGTGAACCTGAGATGGTGGATACCTCAAGGGATCACAGACTCAGTCGTATATTTTCCAACAAACTGATCAAACGTTACCCGGCTTTTCGTGAGTTCTATGGGATGGAAGAAGCCATAGAACAGATTGTTTCCTATTTTAAACATGCCGCCCAGGGGCTTGAGGAAAAGAAGCAGATTTTATATTTGCTCGGCCCGGTGGGTGGTGGTAAATCCTCTCTGGCAGAACGACTCAAGGCCTTGATGGAAAAAGAACCCCTTTATGCCATCAAGGGATCACCGGTTTTTGAATCCCCCCTGAATCTGTTTAACCCTGCTGAAGATGCCGATATTCTGGAAAAGGAATATGGTATTCCTAACCGCTATCTTGGCGGAATTATGTCGCCCTGGGCGGTGAAACGACTGAATGAGTTTGGTGGTGATATTACCAAATTCAAAGTGGTTAAACTGTATCCCAGTATTCTCAATCAGGTGGCTATTGCCAAGACCGAGCCCGGTGATGAGAATAACCAGGATATTTCCAGTCTGGTGGGTAAGGTTGATATACGTCAGCTTGAAGAGTATTCCCAGGACGATCCTGATGCCTACAGTTTTTCCGGATCACTCTGTCGGGCTAACCAGGGCATGATGGAATTTGTGGAAATGTTTAAGGCGCCGATCAAGGTACTGCACCCGCTGCTGACCGCTACCCAGGAAGGTAACTACAACAGTACCGAAGGTATGGGCGCCATTCCGTATAATGGAATTATTCTTGCGCACTCCAATGAATCAGAGTGGCAAACCTTCAGGAATAATAAAACCAATGAAGCGTTTATTGACCGGGTTAACATCGTCAAGGTGCCCTACTGTACCCGGGTTACGGAAGAGATTCATATTTACGAGAAGCTGCTTGCCAATAGCTCCCTGAAAGATACTCCCTGTGCGCCAGATACGTTGAAAATGCTGGCCAAGTTTACCGTGTTGTCCCGTATCAAGGAGCCAGAGAACTCCAATGTCTATTCCAAAATGCGGATTTATGACGGCGAAAACCTGAAAGATACGGATCCCAATTCCAAACCTTTGCAGGAATATCGGGATGCGGCCGGTGTCGATGAAGGTATGGATGGTCTTTCTACCCGTTTTGCTTTCAAGATCCTCTCAAAAGTGTTCAATTTCGACCCCACGGAAATCGCGGCGAATCCTGTTCATTTGCTGTATGTGCTGGAACAGCAGATTGAGCAGCAACAGTATCCAAAAGAAGTGCATGAGCGTTATTTGCGGTATGTGAAAGAATTCCTGGCGCCCAAGTACATTGAGTCTCTCGGTAAGGAGATACAGACGGCTTATCTTGAATCGTACTCAGAGTACGGCCAGAACATTTTTGACCGATACATTACCTATGCCGACTTCTGGATTCAGGATCAGGAATATCGTGATCCTGAAACCGGCGATATTCTTGATCGTTCTGCCATTAATGATGAACTGGAAAAAATTGAGAAAGCCGCCAGCATTGCTAATCCGAAGGACTTCCGTAATGAGGTAGTTAACTTCGTACTCAGGGCCAGGGCTAACTACAATGGTGAAAATCCAAGTTGGCTCAGTTACGAGAAAATGCGCTCGGTGATTGAGAAGAAGATGTTCTCTAACACTGAGGACCTGTTACCGGTTATCTCCTTTAATGCCAAAGGCAGTAATGACGACCAGAAGAAGCACAACGAGTTTGTTAAACGCATGGTAGATCGTGGCTATACCGAGAAGCAGGTGCGCCTGCTGGCTGAGTGGTACATTCGCGTTCGTAAGTCGCAGTAATTGTTGTACTGGCAGAGTCGTTTGTTCAGGGTGAAAGGATAGTCACTCTGCTCTGTCTTGTTTTATACAAGGAGCGTGTTCATGAGTATTATCATCGATCGACGGTTGAACGGGAAAAATAAAAGTACCGTCAATCGTCAGCGATTTCTTGAAAGGTATAAGAAGCACATCAAGAAAGCGGTGTCCGATGCTGTGAATAAACGCTCCATTACTGATGTTGTTTCTGGCAGTGAAGTCACCATTCCCACAAAAGATCTATCCGAGCCGACTTTTCACCATGGTCAGGGTGGGCGTCATAAGCAGGTCCATCCGGGTAACAAGGAATTTGTCAGCGGTGACCGCATTAAGCGTCCATCCGGTGGTGGTGGCTCTGGCAGTGGTAAGGGTAAAGCCGGTAACAGCGGCGAAGGGATGGATGAATTCAGTTTCCAGATTAATCATGATGAATTTCTGGAACATATGTTTGATAACCTTGAACTACCGAACCTGGTTCGGAAACAGCTTGAGGATATGACAGAGTTCAAAATTCGACAGGCAGGTTATACGACGGCAGGTTCTCCGGATCGTCTTAATGTTATTCGTTCACTGCGCTCTGCTCATGCTCGTCGAATTGCATTGTCCGGCGGTGATCGCCGGGAAGTAAGGGCGCTTAAAAAAGAACTGCGCGAGATGGAGGTCAGTCCTGATGAAACGGATCAGGATCGCGTCCTTGAACTCAGGGAAAGAATAAAAGAGCTTAATGCCAAGTTAAAGAAATTACCCTTCATTGATGACTATGACCTGAAATACAACAATATGGTCAAAGTACCCTCTCCCAGTAACAAAGCGGTTATTTTCTGTGTGATGGATGTGTCAGGCTCCATGACACAAGATATCAAAGACATGGCTAAACGGTTTTTCATCCTTCTCTATCTGTTTCTGCAAAGAAATTATAAAGAAATCGAAGTGGTTTTCATTCGTCATCATACGGCCGCAAAAGAGGTGGATGAAGACGACTTTTTCTACTCAAGGGAAACCGGCGGAACCATTGTCTCCAGCGCACTGGAAATGACCCGTGATGTTATTAATAAACGTTACAGCCCGGCTGACTGGAATATCTATGTTGCCCAGGCATCCGATGGTGATAACTGGGAAGGCGACTCCAGTGTCTGTACCAAGATTCTGAGTGAGCAGATTATGCAAAAGGTTCAGTATTACTGTTATGTGGAAATTACTGATCGTGCCCACCAGAATTTATGGCGTGAGTACCAGAGTATCGCTGAGAAATTTAAAGATCACTTTGCCATGCAGCAGATCAAATCACCCAGTGATATTTATCCGGTTTTCCGCAAACTGTTTGAGAAAAAGGAAAATGCATGAGCAGCAAGCTGATCTCCACTGGCTCGGAGTGGACCTTTGAGCTGATTCAACAATACGATAAGGCGCTTGCTCTTCTTGCTGACCGTTTTCGGCTGGATACCTATCCCAATCAAATTGAGATTATCAGCTCAGAACAGATGATGGATGCCTACGCTTCTACGGGTATGCCATTAATGTACAACCACTGGAGTTTTGGGAAGCAATTTCTTCATACCCAGCAGAATTATCAGCGGGGCAGAATGGGGCTGGCCTATGAGATCGTGATTAACTCAAACCCCTGTATTGCTTACCTGATGGAAGAAAATACCATCACTATGCAGGCTTTGGTACTGGCTCATGCCAGCTATGGTCATAACTCCTTCTTCAAGGGGAATTATCTTTTTCAAGCCTGGACGGATGCTGAATCCATTATTGATTACCTGTTATTTGCCAAAAACTATATTGCCCAGTGCGAAGAAAAATACGGTATTGAAGCGGTTGAAGAGATAATGGATGCCAGTCATGCATTAATGAATCAGGGGGTTAACCGGTATAAAAGACCAAGACCCCTTTCGGCAGAGCAGGAAAAAGCCAGACAGGAAGACCGGGCCGAATACATCCAGAGAACATTGAACGATATATGGTCAACCATTCCCAAAGTTGAGAAAACAGAAGAAGATAAAGAAGAACGCTTCCCGCAGGATCCTGAAGAAAACCTGCTCTATTTCTTTGAAAAAAACGCCCCACTGCTTGAGACCTGGCAGCGTGAACTCTTACGAATAGCCAGAAAAATTGCCCAATACTATTACCCCCAGAAACAAACCCAGGTGATGAATGAAGGCTGGGCATGCTTCTGGCACTACCACCTTATTCATGAACTTTACAATGAAGGCAAAGTGTCCGATGGCTTTATGCTGGAGTTTATTCACTCCCATTCCAGTGTTATTTATCAATCGCCTTTTGATAGTCCGCATTACAGCGGCATCAATCCATACACACTTGGCTTCAGTATGTTCATGGATATTCGGCGTATTTGTGAGAACCCTACGGATGAAGATCGGGAGTGGTTTCCGGATATAGCCGGCAGTGACTGGTTGGATACTGTGCACTTCGCCATGCAAAACTTTAAAGATGAAAGCTTTATCCTGCAGTTTCTTTCGCCGAAGGTGATGAGAGATTTAAGGCTGTTTTCTATTCTGGATGATGAGGCCCGCTCCTATCTGGAGGTGGACAGTATTCATGATGAACCAGGCTACAAAACTATTCGGGAATCACTGGCAGCCCAATACAACCTGGGAAACCGGGAGCCCAATATCCAGGTTTATAATGTGAATGTCCGGGGCGATCGAATGTTGACACTTCGCCATTATCAACACGAGGGCAGGCCACTGGGTAAAGAAACGGATGAGCTACTAAAGCATATACACAGTATCTGGCAGTTTGATGTGGAAATTGAATCTTTTGAGCATGGTGCAGTGACTCAAAGCTGGCAGTGCAGTGAGAATGCCAAGCGTAAATGATACGCTTGCGATCAGGGCTATGATTTTTTGGACAGTAAAAACATTAGTCATCGGTAGAGGGTCATATGAATAAATAGTAACAGCCGTTGCGAGTGACTTTCTGGTGTTACTGTTCGCTGTGTTTTAAAATTTCATGCCAATAAAACTGGCCGCTAAGATCTATCTTTTCTGAGTTAAAATGATGCATTTGAACCATTCCTCTGATTTATACAACGTATTCTTATTAGAACTAATAATGATTTGTTCAAAAAAACAACCTGTGAGATAGGATCAGTCGTACAAAACATAATTAACAGGCTATCTTTTTTACTATTATCCATTCACATTATTTTTAATATTTATATAATGGTACTTCCATCTAAAAAAATCTTGCTGTATAAAGATCATCGAATTGAACGCGTTTATTCCTGAATTGGAAATTCTATCAAAACCAAGGAGCCGTAAAGTAAATGAACATTTTTGAAGAAGTTCAGCATCGCCTCAGCAGCAAAACCCGTATTCGCCAACTGTTTAAAGATGTGCATGCTGAAGATCTGGAACGCATTATTTCTCGTCTGAACGATGTTCTGGCCGAGAAGCAGGAATCTCGTGCTAAAGATGACGAAAAGCGTCAGAAGAAGCAGGAAAGCATCGAAGCCATCAAACAGATCATGTCTGACCGTGGCGTTTCCATGAATGACCTGGGCGTTGGTAGTCTGGAACTGGATGATGCTGCGCCTAAGCGTCGCAGAAACATTCAAAAGTACACTTTTGAATACGAGACTGAGACTGGTGATCGTGTTAAGTGGGAAGGTGCTACTACTGGCCGTCTGCCACGTGACTTCCAGGCTTACCTGCAGCGTACTGGCAAGAAGCGTCTGGAATGTGCTCTGGGCGAGATTACAGAGTAACTCCATTCGATTAAAAAAAGGGCTGCTTAGCCCTTTTTTTATATTTCAAAATTTTTTATTTCAAGAGCGCCAGAAAGTTAAGCGTCAATGATTGTGTGACAGGTTCTTGATAATGACTCTTGATGATGGGAAGTGGCAAATAAACCGGCTTCCTTTACCAGGATGGCTGCTGATGCTGATACGGCCTTCATGCCGAAGAAGAACATGCTTCACAATGGCCAAACCCAAACCTGTTCCCCCTGTAGCATTACTTCGACTTTTATCCACACGATAAAAACGCTCAGTTAGCCTGGGAATATGTACCGGGTCGATACCCACACCATTATCCTGAATCATCAGGTGGCCACCTTCCTGATCTTGCCACCACTTTAACAGGACTTTCCCACCAGCGGGTGTGTAGCGAATTGCGTTGTAGGTCAGGTTGGAAAAGGCGCTGCGAAGCTCCATAGCGTCGCCGGTTAAAGAAATATCATCCCCACATTCCAGTTGCAACTGATGCTGGTTTTCACCACTCAGTGCTTTGGCATCATCCATAATACCTTTCAATAATGGTTTGAGTGCGACCGACTGGCTCTTTCTCTCGGGCTCTGTCGCTTCAAGACGGGAAAGAAGTAACAGGTCTTCGATCAGGCGCTGCATTCTGGATGCCTGTTCCTGCATCTGATTCAGTGCCCGATTAAATGCCGGTGGTATATCTGGATTATGCTCTGCTCCGTCGATCAGAGTTTCCAGATAGCCGGAAATCACCGTCAGTGGGGTTCTTAACTCATGAGACACGTTAGCAACAAAATCAGTGCGCATGGTCTCAAGTTGATGTAAACGACTCACATCGCGTACCAGAAGCAGCCGGTTGCCCTGACCATAGACGGTAATTGCTATTTGCAGCTGTCGGTTATCATGGGCGGGTGATTCAATTTTTATGGGGTCCTTATCAGGGCTGTGTTCCATATAACTGGCAAGCTTCGGATTCCTGACCAGATTGGTCAGCGGCTGACCCTGATCATCAGGCATTTGCAGGCCAAGCAGCTCACCAGCAGCCCGGTTCCACCACTCAAGACAGCCATTCTGGTCTGCCATAATAATGCCGTCGTTTAGTGCGGCTGTGGATTCCTGAATTCGCTCTATAACGTTGGCCAGTCGTTGCTTTGACCGGTTGTGTCGACGCTGTATCCGGTAAATGCCATCAAAAACTTCACCCCAGATACCGGAGCTTTCCGGAGGGTCAAGCTCCTTGCGAGATGCTTCATCAAGCCAGCCAATTAACCGATGAAGTTGACGATGGCTCCAGATCAGATAAATCAGCGTGGCAATAAAAAGACCCAGAAAAATCTGGTCAGCCAGCCAGCCGGCAAACAGCCCGGCAGCAAACACTGATAATATTCGACCAGTGAACCAGGACCGGATAGAGGTAGTACCCGTCAACGTAATATGAGCCACATGTTAATTCCGGAATTTGTTTGGCTGGTAGCTTCAGGCTTTGGTAGAAAATCGGTAGCCAGTGCCCCTGACCGTTTGAATATAGTTTTCATAACCACTGCCAAGTGCTTTGCGCAACCGGCGGATATGAACGTCGACGGTTCTGTCTTCAACGTACACATTGCCACCCCAGACTTGGTCAAGCAACTGACCACGGGTATAAGCCCGCTCCTGATGGGTCAGAAAGAATTGCAGAAGCCGGTATTCAGTTGGACCCATATCTGCGGCATTACCATCAATGCTTACCCGATGGCTGACAGGGTCAAGCTCCAGGCCTTTAACGACAATGGTAGCGTGTTCATCTGAACCCTGAGTTCTGCGAAGTACTGCCTTCAGGCGGGCGGCCAGTTCACGGGGGGAGAAGGGTTTTGTGATGTAATCATCCGCTCCTGTTTCCAGCCCCTGGATTTTATGGTCTTCTTCACCCTTGGCCGTCAACATAATGATTGGGATTTCCTCCGTTAGCTGGTCACGCTTGAGTCGGCGAGCCAGTTCAATACCTGAGATATCCGGCAGCATCCAGTCCAGCAAAATCAGGTCTGGCCTGTTATCAATAACCAGTGAATGAGCCTGCTTTGCATTAGCCGCTTCTATGCATTGGTAGCCGGCCATTTCAAGGACCATGGCGACCATTTCCCTGATGGGTGCTTCATCATCCACAATTAGAATTGTTTTGCCAGACATGAGAGTACCCCAAGATTGAATGAGTGCTGATTTATTCAATAACCATTTATTATATGTCAGGTATTACAGCGGGAGAATGTTACAGAAAAATGACGATCGATGAAATTTGGCAAGACATAAACGAACGCTGCCCGCTATCCGCCGCCCGCTGCCCGAAAAAGCCGGTGCAGCGTATGCTGCTGCGGACAACGGATTTTAACCAGTAGATGCCTGTAGCTTGATGCTGAATGTTCTTTGCTTACAGCTTACAAAGAGCAGGCAATACCCAGGAAAATCACCGCCCCCACCCAATGGTTGGCAAGGAATGCTTTGAAGCAACGGTCTCTTTCACGGGTGCGGGTTGTCCATTGCTGCCAGGCAAACCCTGACGCGGCCACAGCAAGACTTAAATAGAATGGCCAGTTCAATTCCAGCTGTAGTCCCAGCATCACCATGGCAACCAAGGTTATGACCTGGAAGCAGCCAATAATCAGGTTATCCATTTCACCAAATAGAATGGCTGTAGATTTGATACCTACTTTCAGATCATCGTCTCTGTCTACCATGGCGTATTGCGTATCATAGGCGACAGTCCACAGAAGGTTTGCCGTGAACAGCAACCATGTCTGAGTGGTCAGCTCACCGGCTTCTGCGGCAAACGCCATGGGAATGGCCCAGCCAAATGCAGCACCCAGAACGACCTGGGGCAGATAGGTATGGCGTTTAGCAAAAGGATAGGCTGATGCCAGTATCAAGGCTGCGAATGAAAGGGTGATGGTCAATGTATTGGTGGTCAGCACCAGTAGAAACGCCGCCACAAAAAGGCAGCCAGCATAAATCAGGGCTTCTTTGGGTGTTACTTTTCCGGTCACCAGTGGTCGCTGATGGGTCCGTTTAACATGGCCGTCAAAATGTCGGTCTGCATAGTCATTAATGACACAGCCTGCACTGCGGGTCAGGATGACGCCGGCAATAAAAACGACAAGGTTATGGGTTGTGGGTATACCATCTGCTGCCAGCCAGAGAGCCCAGAGTGTTGGCCACAGCAAAAGATAGATGCCAACGGGACGATCCAGACGGGCCAGTTGAATAAAGTCTTTCCAGCGTGGCAGATGGTGATCCAGCAGCTCTGCCCCTTTTTTTATAAAGCCGGTATTACAGCTTGTTATTGCTTGTAAAAATTTCATCTGCTCTCATAAAACCGTATTTGGTAATAAGCTCGACCTTCCAGTCGAAAAGCTTCTTTAAAAAAAGTTTGAGCAGCCAGCCTGCGATTCGTTCGAATGTATGCAGTTTTTGTTTTGTCGGTCTGCCAGAGTACATTACTTATAGTGGAGACTACCATGTTTGAAAATGATACTGGAGCAGATTAACTCTGCTCCGGAGCAGGCAGAAAAACTTCACAAACCAAGATGGGTTTTTCTCTTAAATAGAACAGAGATCGTCTGGCCCAGGCGATTTCTGTTTCAAAGTCAAAATCGAGGTGGGCGTTAAACTGCCTGGCTGGGATATCCGTTATTTCAATAGGGCCTCGACGTAAGCCGGGCTGGGTGAAAATGTATTCTCCCAGTGGCTTTTCACCAAGGTTTAAAAGCGCTTTGTTATCTCCGGCAAGGCTTGATTCAGGTAGCACGCTGCGGGCAAAAACAACGGGTCGGCCTGAGCCGAACAGCAAAACCTCCCGAATGCTGGCGCGGTGATCATCACAGTTAAGAAACCGCTTCTCTGCTGGAGAAGGTTCCTGCCATTCATGGGAGATCACACGAACAAAAAACGCATTGTTATGTAATTGTTTCAGCCGTCGGGTAAGCGAGTTCTGATCCAGTATCATTTCCCGAAGTGATTCGGGAATGTGTCTGGCTTCAATGGCAGGCTGCCAGGTTATATCAGCAAAATCGGCAAAGGGCATCAGCAGTACACCTGCCTGAAGTCAAACGGCTACTCCAGACTCTGTCAATCACATTGGTCAGTATTATTGGAGTAATGCTCCTTCAACCCGCTCCGCATACCAGTACATGGACAGAATATCACCATCGTTCAGCTTTGTACCCTCTGAAACGTTGACGGATTTATCCTGATCTTTGATGGAAGCTTCAAAAATAGCAAACGTTCCGGGAATTTCATTCTAATTTTTACTCTTTATTGTTTTTCAATGACTACTTTTAGATCGACGATGGGCATGGGAGAGAATCATGAAAAAGTGGCAGTGTATGGTCTGTGGTTTTATTTATGATGAAGCGGTGGGCTGGCCTGATGACGGCATTCCTGCCGGAACTTCCTGGGACGATGTTCCGAAGGATTGGCTTTGCCCGGATTGCGGTACAGGGAAGACCGATTTTGAGATGATGGAGGTCAGATAAGTGGGAAATACTCGATTTTTGGGGAAAATACCTAAATCTATTGCTCCAGCCTATTGCCCTAACGGCAGCGGTGTTTTAGTCTATTTTTGTCTGTGAGCCGTATGTCTGTTGCAAAGTCTTTGTATAATTGGTGCTCAGGAAGTGAAAAACCCTTTCTTCAAGGGAAGAAACAAGAAAAACAAAATGGAGTGAATTCACTATGCGTAAACCCGACCTGGTCAATGCGATTGCTGACGAAGCTGATATCAGTAAAGACAAGGCCACCCTGGCCCTCAATGCCGTTCTGGCAGCCATCACTGGTGCCATGAAATCGGCAGACAGTGTCAATCTGGTAGGCTTTGGCACCTTTGAACAGCGCAGCCGGGCAGCCCGTACCGGCAAAAACCCTCAAACCGGTGAAACCATTCAAATCAAGGCCAGCAAAACAGTCGCCTTCAAACCTGGTAAAGCGTTAAAAGAAGCAGTTAACTAAGTTGAAATCTGGCTGTCTATAGAAATAGACTAGAAGTGGTTTTTTACAGAGGTCTATATGGATAGCCTGCATTCAGGTTACCCCAGCGTATCCAGTATTGCTTGCACACACTTCCCGGAAAACATTTTCCTATTGTTCAGCCAAATGGAGGCTGTGCTTTAGGAAGGTGTTTTCTTTTTGTATTTTTGGGCAGCTTTTTTGGATAATCATGTAAATCAGAGGAACTGTATTTTGAAGTTCAGATTGTTGTTATGGGCGCTTGGTTTCATGATGAAACGAGCCAGCCGTAAGAATCAGACTTTTCGGAAAACACTTGAAGGTCAGGACCTGACTTTTCAGTTGAGCAGTCAGGATGGTGTTGCACGCCATTACATTGTGAAAGACGAGCAGGTTTATCCTGTATCAGGTTCCATTAAAGAGCCAACATTTGAACTATCCTTTGCTTCTGCTTCCAAAGGTTTTGAAATTTTAACGGCCAGAAATGCACAGGAAGCATTTATGCGCGGTGTTCAGGAGCAGAATATCGTAGCCAGCGGCGATCTCAGCAAAATGATGTGGTTCCAAACCATGACTTCCGCCATAAAAGGCTGAGGTTGCCTTGCTACATAATTATGCAGGGTATGAGTTTCTGTCGTTTAACTTCTGAAAAGCACAAAATGATGACCATGGATGGCTTTCATTAATCGCCAGAGTTTCTTTGGTTGTGTGAATAACCGAACCAGATATCAGTGCATTCCTTTGTCCTTCAATTAAACTTATTTTAAGTAGTTGACAGTCTGTCAGCTGATCTCTAATATGCGCCGCATCGCTGAGTTGTTGGACGGCGGTGACAAGGCTCAGGTGGCGGAATTGGTAGACGCGCTAGCTTCAGGTGCTGGTGTGTGTTTAACCGTTCGTCGTTTTGTTTTTGGACTTTTGTCCTTGCAAAACAAATGGTTGAAGATTTTTTAAGATAGATGACAATTGTCGTTTCCTAAAAAGAATCCTAAAACTACTGGCTAAAAAAGCGTCTTGTTTTTTGAACGGAAGTTCAATAAAGTGCAGTGAAATTTTGACGATGCCCAGGTGGCGGAATTGGTAGACGCGCTAGCTTCAGGTGCTAGTATCCGTAAGGGTGTGGAAGTTCGAGTCTTCTCCTGGGCACCAATCATCGTTCAAAATCAGTAAGTTATAAGTGTATGCCCAGGTGGCGGAATTGGTAGACGCGCTAGCTTCAGGTGCTAGTATCCGTAAGGGTGTGGAAGTTCGAGTCTTCTTCTGGGCACCATCTCGCATTAAAAATCGCAAGTAAAAACGCAAAAAAAACCGGACGATTTGCCCGGTGATAGTCTCTCTCATAACACTTCCTCTGTTGTTTATCTCGTACCCTTAACTTCTTGGGTTTTCCTTATATAGATCTTCTTCGCTTCCATTGTTTTGTGACCGGATACTAATCCTTCGTGGGTAGTGGGCCAAATGTGTGGATAGGGATAATCCCATACTGACAAAAATACTCTTCATCCCAATATACGTCCTATGACGTGTCTTATTGAAGTTAAATGCCCCGACTGCCAGCTCTCGCTCGTTGGGAAGAACGGTTTTTGCCGTAAAGGAAATCAGCGCTATCTCTGCCATAATCAACTGTGTGAAATCACATCGTTTATGCTCGAATATCGGTATAAGGCCTGGTACAGGGGCGTCAGAAATAACATCGTC
>NZ_JAVRMB020000157.1:0-8059 GCF_031844845.1 Endozoicomonas sp. | reverse complement strand
CTCCGGCTGCGGGTATAAAGATCCATCAGGTCTTTCGGGTCTTCGCAGCGGTAACCAAAACGGGCACCATCAAACCGGGACAGGTTGGAAGACGCTTCTGCCGGAGCAATAACATAATAGGCAGGAATGCAAAGTTCGGCGTTGGGCAGGCTGACTTCCTTAATGTTGGCACCCAGCTTTTCATATTCAGCGATCGCATTGCGAATCTGTTGCTCTACTTCACTGTCCAGTCCGGCGGTGAAATACTCTTTTGGCAGACCGATGGTCAGGCCTTCCAGTGAGTCATTCAGTGTTGCCGTGTAATCCGGCACTTCCCGGTCCAGACAGGTAGAATCCCTGGAGTCAAAGCCTGCCATGGTGTTCAGCATGATAGCGGCGTCCCGGGCGGAGCGCGTCATTGGACCGGCCTGATCCAGACTGGAAGCATAAGCCACCATGCCATAGCGGGATACTCGTCCATAGGTTGGCTTTAAGCCGGTAATGCCACAATGGGACGCTGGCTGGCGGATAGAACCACCGGTATCTGTACCTGTGGCGCCAGCGGCCATCAATGCGGCTACCGCTGCGGCTGAGCCGCCGGATGATCCACCGGGAATGGCTGTTTTGTCCCAGGGGTTTTTAACCGGACCATAATGGCTGTTCTCATTGGAAGAGCCCATGGCAAACTCATCCATATTGGTTTTGCCCAGCATTACCGCTCCGGCTTCTTTGAATTTACCGGTGACGGTGGATTCGTAGGGGGCAATAAAGTTGTCCAGCATTTTTGAGCCACAGGAGGTTTTTACACCTTCTGTGCAAAACAGGTCTTTATGAGCAATGGGAATGCCGGTCATGGCATTGGCATCGCCAGCGGCACGACGCTGGTCGGCTGCTTTAGCCTGTTCTATGGCAATTTTTTCGGTGACGGTGATGAAGCTATTAATGTCACCATCAAACTGTTTGATTCGGTCAAGATAATGTTGTGTCAGCTCGACGCTGGATATTTCGCCACTGGCTAATGCCTGGCTTTGTTCTGCAATGGTTTTATCGTACATGGGATTCAGTCGGTTGGAAGGCTTTTTGGTAGTAAAGAGTAGTGTTGAAGAATGTTATTGAAGAGGCTTATTCAATAACACGAGGCACCAGAAAGAGGCCTTCTTCAACGGCAGGAGCACAGCTTTGCAGCTGTTCACGTTGATTGCCTTCTGTTACTTCATCCGCCCGTAGTCTCTGGATGGCGTCCAGTGGGTGCGCGAGGGGTTCAACTCCCCGGGTGTCTACGGCCTGCATTCTATCAACCAGTTCCAGTATGCTGCTGATGGTGGCGGTGGTTGCTTCCACTGCATCGTCGTCAATGGACAGACGTGCAAGGTGTGTAACCTTTTTGACTCCAGAGGCGTCGATGGCCATGGGTTTCTCCAGATAAATAACAGGTTAATGTATGGGCTATCCACTTATTTCTCAAGGGTTTCATGGATATGTATGCGGGAAGTTACCTGAGTTGACTCTACAGAAAAGGTAAACAGAGCGCGAATTGTTGTGAAAACAGTACGCTCTCCGTTGGAAAAATACATGGACAGTGACCTGTTTTTTCGGTACATCCCGGTAACGGGGTCTTTGTCTGAGTACTTTTCCTGATATGAATAATTCAGGCACAGTTCCCACACGCACAATTGCTGCTTGCCCTCAGGAGACAGCATTGTTAGAGTTTCTGTAACTATTAAAGCCTTGAATCAAGGTACACCATAACATGTTAAAAAGGTTACGCGGCCTGTTTTCCAGCGATCTCTCGATCGACCTTGGAACTGCCAACACACTAGTTTATGTCCGTGAAAAGGGCATAGTGTTAAATGAACCCTCCGTGGTTGCCATCCGGAATATGGGCTCTCAGAAGAGCGTAGTTGCCGTGGGTACCGATGCCAAACGGATGCTGGGTCGGACTCCCGGTAATATTACCGCAATACGGCCAATGAAGGACGGCGTGATTGCGGACTTTGATGTCTGTGAGCGTATGCTCCAGCACTTTATCAATAAAGTGCATGAGAACAGTTTTATCCAGCCCAGCCCGAGAGTGCTGGTCTGTGTGCCCTGCAAGTCAACCAAGGTTGAAAAGCGGGCCATTCGTGAATCGGTACTCGGTGCCGGTGCACGGGAAGTGTATCTGATTGAAGAGCCCATGGCGGCAGCCATTGGTGCGGGTCTGCCGGTTGAAGAAGCCACTGGTTCCATGGTGGTGGATATCGGTGGTGGTACCACTGAGATTGCTATTATCTCCCTTAGCGGTGTGGTTTATTCCGAGTCTGTACGCATTGGTGGTGACCGCTTTGATGATGCGATTGTGACTTATGTTCGTCGCAACTATGGCAGCCTCATTGGTGATGCTACCGCTGAACGCATCAAGCAGGAAATTGCCATCGCTTATCCCAGTGATGAGCTTCTTGAAATTGATGTTCGCGGTCGTAACCTGGCTGAGGGTATTCCACGGAGCTTTACCTTGAACAGCGGTGAGATTCTGGAAGCACTTCAGGAGTCTTTGACAGCGATTGTTCAGGCAGTAAAGAGTGCTCTGGAGCAGTCTCCACCCGAACTGGCGTCGGATATTGCTGAGCGTGGTCTGGTGCTGACCGGTGGTGGTGCATTGTTGCGGGATCTGGATAAACTGATCAGTGAAGAAACCGGCTTGCCAGTGCTGGTGGCTGAAGACCCTCTCACTTGCGTAGCCCGTGGGGGCGGCAGGGCGATTGAGATGATGGATAAACACCGTATGGATCTTTTATCCACTGATTAATTGAGACGCAGTCGCTGTTAGTCTGTTAGTGAAAAAGTGTTGGTAAAATGATCAGCAATACGTCTTTGGAGGTATTGCTGATTTGCTATTTTGGCCTGGTAAGGAGCAGGTTATTAAACCGATTTTCAGTCAAGGCCAGTCCCTGGTTACCCGATTTATTCTGCTGATCATTCTGTCACTGGCACTATTGTATTTTGATCACAGCTATCGAGCACTGTCGCAGGTTCGTCAATGGCTCACCGTTGCTGCTACTCCCGTTTTATTTCTTGCGGATCTGCCCGGACGTATCTGGGGAACGGCGTCACAAGTCGTTATGTCACGGAACGATCTGTTGCAGGAAAATGCCCGTCTGAAAGCCAGAAGTCTGATTCTTGAACAGAAAGTCCAGAAACTGGCTTCTCTGACTGCTCAGAATATTCGCCTGAAAGAGTTGCTGAATTCTTCCGAGCTGGTGGATGAACAGGTGTTAGTCTCAGAAGTCGTCGGTGTGGATCCGGATCCATTCAGGCATCGAGTGGTCATCAATAAAGGCTCTTTCGATAAAGTCTACGAAGGTCAGGCCATTCTGGATGCCCATGGTGTTATGGGGCAGGTGATTGAAGTCAGTCCTGTGAGCAGCAGGGTGTTGATGCTGACTGATATGGCTGCTCGTATTCCTGTTCAGAATAACCGAACCAAGTATCGGGCTATTGCTGCCGGTACCGGCCGGACTGATCGTCTTGAATTGCTGCATATTCCGGTTACCGAGGATTTTCAGGAAGGTGATCTGTTAACCAGCTCCGGTCTTGGTGGTATTTATCCGGAAGGGTATCCCGTCGGTGTGGTTACTCAGGTCAGGCATAAACCCGGTGACGCTTTTGCCACCATTGAAGTGCGTCCTCTTGCAGAAGTGAATCGAAGCCGGGTTGTACTTCTGGTCTTTCGGGAAGTCTCAGAGCTGATAGAGTCAGTGGAGATAGAGGCAGGAAAGGTGAAAAAATCGGATGAGGCTCAGGAATAATGGTTCAGCAGGCTAATGCCCACTGGGTTGTATGGATGACCCTGCTGGTGGCTGCGATGTTCAGTATCATGCCATTACCTGAGTGGTTATCACTGATTCGCCCGGCATGGGTGCCCCTGGTGGTCATTTACTGGGTTCTGGCTTTGCCGGAACGATTCGGTCTGTTGTTTGCCTTTGTCACCGGCCTGTTGCTGGATGTCTTTCAGGGAAGTCTGTTTGGCCTGAACTCTCTGGGTATGGTAATGGTGGCCTTTATTGTGCTCAGCATGCAACGACGGCTGAGGCTTTTTCCTGTCTGGCAGCAAGCATTTATGGTGTTTTTAATGGTTGGTTTTTACCAGCTGTTACTCCTTTGGGTGCGCAGTGCAACCGGGGATACTATTCCATCCGTCTGGTATCTTCTGCCTTGTGTTTCCAGTGCGGTGATCTGGCCCTGGGTGATGTCCGGGTTACGCTATTTGAGACGTTATTTTCGTGTGATTTAGTCCCGAAAAGGTCTTGAATGCCGATTTCTACCCCCTCCGTCTTTCCCGCGAAGGAGGGTGTCGCAAAAGGGCAAAACACCCCCCGGCCGTCATCCTCGCGAAGGCGGTTGTCCAAAACCCTCCACGCTCTGCGTGGTAGCGCCAGGACCCAACCACAGACACGATTCCTGTGGTTGGCTATGCATTCCCACGCAGAGCGTGGGAATGAGGTTCACACCGTCATCCCCGCGAAGGCGGGGGGATCGGCATTTTCAATCTTTTGCGACAGGCTCCTGCGCGGGAAAGACGGAAGTGGTATAAAACAGCATCGAATACCTTTTGCGACAACCTCGCAGGACCCACAGGGCCTAAAAGCGTGGGAGCGAGGCTTCACAAAATTTCAAGAACTGACTCTGGTGGACGGCCAATTTTTGCTTTTTGACCATTGATCACGATAGGGCGTTCAATCAATTTCGGGTATTCACACATGAAGTTGATCAGTTGTTCTTCGGTCAGAGATGCATCTTTAAGATTGTTATCCTTGAACTCCTGCTCTCCTTTACGTAGCAGGTCACGGGCACTAATGTCCAGCAGACTCAGGATTGACTTTAGTTTATTCGTATCCGGTGGTGTTTCCAGGTACAACACAATTTCCGGAGTCAGCCCCTGTTCTTCCAGAATTGTCAAAGTCTGGCGGGATTTTGAACAACGTGGGTTGTGATAGATAGTAACGCTCATAGATAGCCTGTATACGGAATAATGCTGCTGAATATAGATATTTTCCGCAAAGACTATCAACCCTGAGGGATTCTCTGCAAATCATTTGTAATAGCCATCGGAAACCACTTCAAAACACGGCATTATCAACGGTGAAAATCTGTGTGTTGACGGGAGGGATAAACCATGTCCGGAGCAAAGCGATTGAAACTGATGCTGACCACGATTTCTATTGTGGTTCTGACCGGCTGTGCCACCCAAAAGGTAGACTGGGACTATGACACTGAGCGTTCACTGGGGGGAATGAAGTCCTATCGCTGGATCGAACCTGCTTCGGAATCAAAGCAAATGGGCTACCACTTTGAAGCCCTGATGGATAAGCGGGTGCATAGTGCAGTGGATGGTGTGTTAGAGAGTCAGGGTTTTCAGCGCATCGACTCAGAAAAGGAAGCAGTGGACTTTCTGGTCAATTACATTGCCAGCCAGAAAACCCGCAGGGAAGAACGACAGGTGACGACTTCTTTTGGCTATGGTTTCAGTCCATGGGGGCTGGGGGTCAGTACCGACAGCCGTGTGCAGGAGTATGAAGAAGGCTCCCTGATCATTGATATTATTGATCCGGAAACCAAAAATGTTGTCTGGCGTGGGCGCTCAAGAGCCCGAATTCAGGAAGACCTTTCTCCTGAACAACGGACCGTCAAAATTAATCAGGCTGTAGACCATATTCTTGAAGGTTTTCCCAGGCCGAAGCAGTGAATTCCGTATAGATAACCTTTTTCAGAAAATACAGGTAACGTGGTATGCGTCTGCTGTTGATTGAAGACAACAGAGAAATTGCCGGAGTCATTCTCGATTACTTCGAAGCCTTCGGCCATCAGCTGGACTATACGGCAGATGGCCGTCATGGCCTTGAACTGGCCAGCGAGCAGTATTTCGACCTGATCATCCTGGATATCATGTTGCCCGGCATGAATGGTTATCAGGTTTGTCGCGAGTTGAGAAAGCGACGGGTTACTACTCCGGTTTTAATGCTGACCGCCCGGGATACCACGGATGACACTCTGCAGGGTTTTGATGAAGGGGCTGATGACTACCTGGTGAAGCCGTTTGATCTGAAAATCCTTGAAGCGAGAGTGAAGGCTCTTGTTCGCCGAAACAGTCCGGGAGCATTCAGTGATTCTCTGGTTTATGAAGATTTGACGCTTGATTTGGGGAATCACTCAGCCCGGCGTAGTGATCAGGAAATCTCACTTAATCCTACCTGCTTTACCTTGCTCAAACTGCTGATCAGCAAGGCTCCCGACCTGGTTACCCGTGAAGAGATGATGTATGCCATTTGGGGGGATGAGCCACCGGATGGGGATGCCCTGCGCAACCATATTTATCAACTTCGGGGCGCGGTGGATAAGCCATTTAAACACGCCATGATTACCACGGTGCCAAAGGTAGGGTATCGTCTCCAGCCAGCACATTGAAAATACAGGGAACTCTCAGGGTGCTAAACAGGTTTAAGGCGAGAGGGAGGCTATTTTCCCTGCAATGGAAGATGACACTGGTTTTTTGCGCCGTAACCGCTGTTGTGCTGGTCATTAATTTTTTGTTGTTCTTTGTCACATTGCATTTTACCGAAGATGAAGTCAGTAACCGCAGGCTGGCTTATCTCAGTGACTTTGCTATCAGTGAATATCAACGGGGCTTTCTGGGCCCCCTGGTGCTTGATCATCTGACGGTAGCTTATGACCGTTATGAAAGTACTCCGATTGAGTTTCAAAAGCGATTTTCAGCCCACTGGAAGGGTGTGGAAGACTTTGCTTATCAGGAACCGGATTCGGGGAAGGGAAATTCCGCCACCGTAATGGCCATGACCATGACGATCAATGGCCAGTTAAAGCCGCTTTTTATTGTTGAAGACAGTGCTCGTATAACGTTGACTGATATGGAAGAGCAGTCTCTGACAATGGGTGTGATCCTTTATTCAATATTCATACTGTTTGCCGTCTGGTGGTTAATTTACCGGATTTCCGGCCATCTGGCTGCTCCATTGCATGAGCTGGCAAGGGTGATCAAGCAGAGTCATGGGGATGATCTTACGCCTATAAAGCCAGAAGCTATAACAACTGAAGAACAGGCGGAACTGATCGAGGCGCTGAACGACTATCGTCTGAGAATATACGCGTCTATTCAACGGGAAAGGGCTTTCAGTCGTTATGTCAGCCATGAGTTGCGCACACCGTTGATGGTGATGTCTGGTGTTGCGACGTTGCTGGGTGTTTCACGGGAGCCTGTATTTATTGATAGACAACGGCAGCGGCTTGAAAACTCCTGCCAGAATATGCAGGACATCACTGAAACATTACTGAGCCTGGTGCGACAAAAGCCTTTCCCTTCAGACGTCAGGACTATTGTTGACCAGAGCTTTATTGAACGCTTGATAGATGAACATCTTCAGCTGATTCAGGACAAAACCATTGTCGTAAAAACCATAGCTGCTGAGTCGATTACATTGGGCGTGCCTGCAACAGTAGTGAGGATTTTGCTGGGCAATCTGATTAAAAATGCTTTTGGTTATACCCAGTCTGGAGAGGTTCTCTTTCAGTTGGAAAATCACTGCTTTACGGTTTTTGATACCGGCCCGGGGACAGACAATACGCCTGAAGAACATGATGGTCATGGTTTGGGGTTAATGATGGTCAGGGACATCTGCACACGACAAGGGTGGTATTTTTCCATTGAAAATCGTGATGACCAGACAGGCTGCCGGGCAGTCATTAACTTTTCTTTATTCCCGGGGAGCGCGCCATAGCTGGCTATTATTCGTGGTTTCTCCTTGTTCTGGTATCCGGAGCATGGGAACGAGGTCATCATCCGGACGCGGCCTGAGTTGTCTCAATAAGCTGACGTGCCGGGAGCCCGATACTTCAGGCTCATTTTATTTTGGAAGAGACTAAAAATACGAATATTGAAATTTTGCGCTAGTCTGATTGAGTTGTGTTTATCATCCAGTGGCTGTGTCACCCTTTGCATCATTTATTGTTCTACTGTAACTGCAGGTCTGTCAGTTCGGGGTTGAATTGACCATGCTTTATCGACTGGTTCTTATCACCTGCCTGG
>NZ_JAVRMB020000156.1:0-8188 GCF_031844845.1 Endozoicomonas sp. | reverse complement strand
GACACGATTCCTGTGGTTGGCTATGCATTCCCACGCAGAGCGTGGGAACGAGGTTCCTGGTGGGTTTTGCGACAGCCTCGAAGGCGGGAATCCATCTCGAGAGTGGGAGTCTATCTCGAGCAGTGGATCCCCGCCTGCGCGGGGATGACGGCTGGGTGTTAATTCTCCCTTTTGCGACACCCTTCAAGGTCGTTTAAAATTGATGATCGGCGGTATCAGGATTCAATTGTTGAATACCCATCAGACCCGCGGCTTCCTCAATGGCACTGGTTTGAACAACCAGAGAACTAATGGCAGATTTCACCAGGTCGTTGCCTTTTTTATCACCCGGAGCGATTAGCTGGTCGAAGAAAATGCCTTCCTTTTCTGCTGAATCCACCAGTTTTTGCAGGGCATCCTGACTCTTGTCAAAATTGGTAAGAATGGCCAAAGCCTGCTTCTGGTTTTTCTCAGCAACCAGGTTAGCCAGGCTTGGGCCGGTCATGACCTCGCCATTTACCCGCTGATACCGACCGGTATAAACATTACGAATACCCAGATTATTGTAAAAGTGGGAGTTATGGGTGTTGTCACTGAAGCAGTCATGTTCATCTTCCGGTGAATTGGCTTCCAGAGCGACTTTCATACGCTCACCTGCCAGTTCGCCGAGAGAGAGGCTGCCCATGCCAAACAGCATTTTACGGAAACCCTGCTTAACGGGTTCGGCCATCAGGGTTGAGCGGTAGTTGTCGTTCACTTCAGGCTGCCATTGACCAGTCATATATTCCAGATCAGTAATGAGCAGTTCCAGCGCGGTCAGAAGGTACTGCCCCCGGCGTTCACAGTTACCACCTGTGCAGGCTTTACCTTTGGCGAAATCGGAAGCGGGACGATTACCCGCACCAGAATCAGTACCATTCAGGTCCTGACCCCAGAGGAGAAACTCAACCGCATGGTAGCCAGTGGCAACATTGGCTTCGCTGCCACCCAGTTCGTTCAGGTCGGCCAGCAGCTGTGGTGTCAGATTATTGAGGTCAAGCTTTTCACCACTGACGGTTAACTCAGGGGTGTTGATAATGTTAGCCAGAGCACCATCATTGCCCATTTCATAGTCATACTGACCAGGCTGAACATAGTCGATCAGGCCTTCATCCAATGGCCAGGCATTGAGCTGGCCTTCCCAGTCATCGACAACCGGGTTACCAAATCGAAAAACTTCACTTTGCTGGTAGGGAACCCGTGCCGCTTTCCAGGCAGCCTGTGCCTGTGCAAGATTGTCTTCCGATGGGGTGGTGACCAGTTCAAGACTGGCCTGCTGTAACGCTTTGGCAGTAATCAGTGCATCTTCGTACGTTGCCAGGGCGATATCAGCATAGTGGGTAATAATCTCACCGCCTTTGGCGGCACTGACGGATACCTGTTCTGTGTTCAGCGTATTTTCGGCACTGTCACAGCCAGCCAGTAATGTTGAAGCCAGCAACAGGGAGCCAATGATTGGCCGGGAAGAATAAGGCATCATCCTTAATGGTCTCCAATAATTTTTTATTGATTGTCGTCTATCTATGGTTTGCGAATTATAATGAGAATTATTCTTATTTCAATGGTTGGTAAACTATTTATCTCTTACTGGTAGGAAGTGCTTTATTCGAGATGGGACTCTGTGATCAATAAAATCAGGGTGTGGGGAGTATGTGATGCAATTATCCCAAAGGCATTAGCGAAAGATTTATTCTCGGACAGGCTCCCAGGTATGACGGCAGTTTTTCATACCAGTCATCCGGTAAAACATACGACAGTAGATTTTATAAGTTTCATATCCAGACTGTCCATCAAAGCAGGGTAGCCTGTGTGAAACACTTTTTGGACAGTTGAAATAAAAAGCAACGAACGCAACAAGCCCTGCTAGACTTGGCCTGTGCTGGTCTTTTGGTCGCAATAACACAGGCATTTTCCTGTTTTCAGGGCGATGTATTGTGTTTAGGACTTGCATAAAGGCAGCTTGAGCCTTGGATCATAACAACGAATGTTGCGCTCGTTGCGGTTTTAATCAAGAGCTTATAGCTACTTTCTGTTTGAGAACATCCTATTAAGGAGTGAGCCTGGACTGAAATTATTGGCCGTGGTTACAATCACGTAAGGTAGGTCTGTCTCGGCTTCAATAGGTAAATAGCACTGTTCAAGTTCACCATTTGGGATTAGTCCATTTGATGTCGGGTTGAAGACAGGGTTTTGTTTGTTAATTTCGTGTAGCCTTTGCAGCAGGGGAAGGCAGCGATCTTCAATGAACTCTATTTTTTCTTTAATCGGTTTTTCGTTGTTCAGCTCTCCGGCACTGCACGTTGTATTTTTTTACTTGATGGGCCTGATTGTTGCGATGGCAACGTCTTATCAATTATTTCCGATGATTCTTTCTCAGGTTTTTGTTCATTTATCCTGGGCACAGTTTGATGCGTTTCAACGACAGTACTGTGTATTTGTATTTTATCTGATACCTCGGGTGGCGGTTCCTGCTCCTGCTCCCTTGCCTGACATGTATTGGTACTCTCGCCTTGGCAGGTTTTGATAGAAGCGGGAGCCGTAGGGTTTTTATCGGCCAGACCCTGAGCAATCAATTCATGCTCTAAGTCTCGCTGGAGGTCAGCAGTGAAATAACATTCGTCGCAGAATCCGTGCTCACCCTGATCGTGGACATGTGTTATATCGCGAGTTTTTAATGCCTTTATATCATTGGGCTTCGGTGGCTTCTGCCCTGTCGTCATGAAAGAGTCGATAAAAGACAGGGTGACAACGACAACACTAAGGCTGTTATCCCATAGTATATAAGCTTTGGTTTTCGTAGCAGCCCAAAAAGGATTAAGGCCGGTTGCATCGGTTATCGCTGGGTTAAATCCATGAAGTCCAGGCATAGAAAATTCTCGACTATTTCATTTCTATAAGCAGTTGATCGAATGTAACCGGATAATTAGACGGATAGATCTGAAATTAGTTCCAGGATTTCGCAGGCAGCAAGAGGGTGGCCTGAATTTTTGCCGAAGCATTCTGATTGTAGTTATAAAAAAAGGCCACTTTACCGATTTTGATATCAGGCAAGGCATTGAACGGTCTTCAGTGTGAAAATCGGGAGACTGAGGATAGTCTCCCTCCGCCCAGAAAAAACGGCTTATATCGTTCCAGTCAGTCGGTGCGCCCACTTGGTTCTTGCAGCCTGCTGCATATCCACCACTTCATCACTCTCGTCAACAATTTCACGACCCAGCAGGGTCTCAATCATATCTTCAAGGGTAACAATACCGCGAATATCACCATACTCGGTCACCACCATGGCGATATGGCTGCGTTGCTCCAGGAAGGTGGCCATCAATTTTGGCAGTGGCTCTTTTTCCATAACGGCAATAATCGGACGCTTAAGTGTCTCCAGTGTCGCCTTTTCACTCTCATGAAGGTGAGACAGCAGGATGTCATTTTTCAAGACAAAGCCATTAATGTCATCGGGGTCTTCACTGTAGACGGGAATACGTGAAAAGCCTGACCCGGAAAACGCGTTCATATAGTCTGCTGTGGTCATTGACTCCGGTAATGAGAACAGGACTGAGCGAGGTGTCATGATCTCTACGATCTCCAGGTCCCGGAACTTCAGCATGTTTTTCATCAGTTCCGATTCAACCCCCTGCAGAGCGCCTACCTGATAGCCGAGATCCGCCATCGCCTGAATTTCATCCCGAAGATAAGGATTGGTCTTGTCTTTTGGTGCCAGCTTTTTGGTTAATATTTCGGTAACCCAGATGATAGGTAGAAGACATCTGACCATAAACCGAACACCAACGGCCATCACCGGAACCAGAGATTGCCACCAACTGGCTCCAATGGTTTTTGGAATGATTTCTGACAGCACCAGAATAAGTAAGGTTAAAACACCTGAGAATACGCCGAGCGATGCATCACCAAACACTTTTGCAGCCTGGGCACCGGCAACAGCAGCACCCACCGTATGAGCAACTGTATTCAGGGTGAGAATGGCAGCCAGGGGACGGTCGATATGATCATGGAGTTCCCGGACAATAGCAGCCCAGCGACTGTTCTTTTGTTCAAGGCTGACCACGTAGGCCGGGGAGATACTGAGTAGGACGGCTTCAAATACCGAACAGATAAAGGACACCGCAATAGCGACGACAACATACGCAACAAGCGTAACCACGCATGACACCAGGGAGTAATAAAGGAGCGCTATTTTAGCGTGAGAACCGCACTTTTGGCGATAGATATTACTGATTATTACACACTGTTTTCATCGCTATTTTTGCCACGTTATGTCGTCGGGGCTCCATAATTTGGATTGATCATTCGGTGAACCATTGTAGTTTATGGTAATTTCATCATTGGCCAGAATTTTTCGAATGGCGATAAATTCAATGAGCTGGTTATTCTCCCTGGGGATATAGATGGCGTTGGGCGTATATGAGTGGTTATAAATAGAACCCAGGCCGAGAGCCAGCGCTGCTCGTTTCTGCTCCTTTCCCCAGGCAAAATAGTAATTATTGAGCATGGTCAGCTCCAGAAGCTCAACCTCTTCATGGGGGATCTCAAGTATTGGACACTGTTCAATGATGGTGTCCCTTTCAATTCGGCTGTCGGTATATACACCGCGACCTTTGCCATGGCTGTTTGCGATATAGAGCATGTTATTTTTATTGTTATGGTTTTTAGAAAACGGCGTTTGTAGTATTGCCTGTCTAAGTTTAAAGACAGAATAACAATAATGAGCCTCCCCGGTGTAGTCAAAAAAGGGGGTATTTATGGGGCGTTACTCAGGCAGTGTATGCCGTTTCAGGGAATTATGTGGGCAGTCAGGTTTGTGCGGCCTGTCATATTGACGTCTATGCCGACTGGAAAAGCAGCCAGCACCATTGCAGCACTTCAAAAGGCCAGTCCTGATAACGTTCTTGGTGATTTTAATAACACATCTTTTCAGTATGGCAGGGTTGCCAGTCGTTTCTTCCTGAAGAATCAACAAGTTATGGTAGAGACCGATGGCCCGGGAGAACAACCGGAACCATATAAAGTTGCCTATACCATTGGTGATTATCCACTGTAGCAGTATCGTTCTCGTAGTATCTTCTAATCATCCTGGGAAAAGGTTTACTGAAAATAAATATAAGGTGGCATAAAAAAGCCCCTGATTTCAGGGGCTGATTCTTTCAGAAGTGTATCAGGAAGTCATATAGTCAAAGATCATCAAAGAATTTCTTCACACCATCGAAGAAAGATTGCTTCTTAGGTGACTGACGACCAGTGCCTTCTTTCTGGAAGGTTTCTTCCAGTTCCTGCAACAGTTCTTTCTGGCGTTCGGTGAGTCTGATCGGGGTTTCAACAACCACGCGGCACATCAGGTCGCCAGCACCGCCACCCCGAACCGGGATAACACCCCTGCCGCGCAGGCGGAACAGTTTGCCAGTCTGGGTTTCAGATGGAATCTTCAGCTTCACGCGGCCTTCAAGGGTTGGCACTTCCAGTTCACCACCCAGCGCGGCATCCACAAAGGTAATGGGTACTTCGCAATAGAGGTGTTTGCCATCACGCTGGAAGATGGCATGGTCGGCAACAGCGACCTGAACATAGAGGTCACCCGCCGGGCCACCATTAACACCCGCTTCGCCTTCACCGCCCAGACGAATGCGATCACCCGTATCAACACCCGGTGGAATTTTAACAGACAGTGTCTTGTATTCCTGAACGCGGCCTTCTCCATGGCAGGCATGGCAGGGATCCTTGATCATCCGGCCAGTGCCGCGACAGTCCGGACAGGTTTGCTGTACCGAGAAAAAGCCCTGCTGCATGCGAACCTGACCAATACCACCACAGGTAGTACAGCCAACGGGGCGGGTTCCTTTTTTCGCACCGGAACCATCACAGGCCGTACAGCCTACAAGTGTTGGAATGCGAATTTTCTTGGTGATCCCGCGAACGGCCTCTTCAAGGCTCAGCTCCAGCTGATAGCGAAGGTCGGCACCGCGTTGCACAGAGCTGCGGCCGTGCCCACCGCCAGCACCGAAAATGTCACCAAAGACATCGCCGAAAATATCGCCAAAATTACCACCGGCAAAACCGCCGGCACCACCCATACCACCCATGCTCGAGTCAACGCCGGCATGGCCGTACTGGTCATAGGCGGCTTTCTTCTGAGGGTCAGAAAGTACCTCAAACGCTTCATTGATTTCCTTGAAGCTTTCTTCCGCCGCATGATCACCCGGGTTACGGTCGGGGTGGTGTTTCATGGCCATACGGCGGTAGGCCTTTTTGATCTCCTTATCCGGGGTGCCTTTCTCAACACCTAATATTTCGTAATAGTCGCGTTTTGCCATCAGTAAAACCCTGAGCTAACTGCATTCACCAGTCGAGCATGAAAACACAGAACTCACTGGATTCATGGTCAAGCCTGACAAAGCCTTCATTTTTGATATATACGACAACGCGGGAACGAATCCCGCGTTGTGGCCAATCCAATCATCAGTCATTGATGATTGCTGTGGTCTTACTTCTTGTCATCCTTTACTTCTTCAAACTCAGCGTCGACGGCATCGTCTGCAGCGGAGTCAGCTTTGCTGCCTTCACCGGCTTCAGCCTGGCCGCCCTGTTGAGCTTCTGCATACATCTTCTGAGTCAGACCGGCAGTGGCTTCAGACAACGCCTTGGTCGTGGCGTCGATAGCTTCCTTATCGTCGCCTTTCGCTGCAACTTCAAGCTCTTCTACCGCTTTGTTGATAGCAGCCTTCTCTTCTTCAGTGGCCTTGTCACCAGCTTCTTCAAGCATTTTGCGAGTAGCGTGCGCGAGACCATCGGCCTGGTTACGGGCAGCGGCCAGCTCTTCAAACTTCTTGTCGTCTGCAGCGTTGGCTTCTGCATCTTTGACCATCTGATCGATTTCATCGTCAGACAGACCGGAAGAGGCCTTGATGACAATAGACTGTTCTTTGCCAGTTGCCTTGTCTTTTGCAGAAACATTCAGAATACCGTTAGCATCCAGGTCGAAGCTGACTTCGATCTGTGGCATTCCCCGTTGTGCGGGTGGAATATCGGAGAGGTCGAAACGTCCCAGAGATTTGTTATGGGTTGCCTGTTTGCGCTCACCCTGACACACGTGAATGGTGACGGCAGTCTGGTTATCATCGGCGGTTGAGAAGGTCTGGGATTTCTTGGTAGGAATCGTCGTGTTCTTCTCAATCAGCGCTGTCATCACGCCACCCATGGTTTCGATACCCAGGGTCAGCGGCGTTACGTCCAGCAGCAGTACGTCTTTTACATCACCAGCCAGAACCGCAGCCTGGATAGAAGCACCCATGGCCACCGCTTCGTCCGGGTTAACGTCTTTGCGTGGCTCTTTACCAAAGAATTCAGCCACTTTCGCCTGAACCATTGGCATACGGGTCTGACCGCCCACCAGAATGATTTCGTCGATGGCAGACAGATCCAGGTCAGAATCTTTAACTGCAATGCGGCAAGGCTCCAGAGAACGGGCAATCAGGTCTTCTACCAGAGATTCCAGCTTGGAACGGCTCACCTTAACGTTCAGGTGTTTAGGGCCGGTTGCATCGGCAGTGATGTAAGGCAGGTTGACGTCGGTCTGCTGAGTAGACGAAAGTTCAATCTTGGCTTTTTCAGCGGCTTCTTTCAGGCGCTGCATGGCCAGAGGGTCGCCTCGCAGGTCGATGCCCTGGTCTTTCTTGAATTCGTCGGCAAGATACTCGATCAGACGCATGTCGAAGTCTTCACCACCCAGGAAGGTGTCACCATTGGTGGCCAGTACTTCAAACTGATGCTCGCCGTCTACGTCGGCAATTTCAATAATGGAAACGTCGAAAGTACCACCACCCAGGTCATAAACCGCGATGGTCTGGTCGCCTTTCCGCTTGTCCATGCCGTAAGCCAGTGCCGCAGCCGTTGGCTCGTTGATAATACGCTTAACGTCCAGACCTGCGATACGGCCGGCGTCTTTAGTGGCCTGACGCTGGGAGTCGTTGAAGTAGGCAGGAACGGTAATAACGGCTTCAGTTACTGGCTCACCCAGATAATCTTCAGCGGTTTTCTTCATCTTTTTCAGAATTTCGGCAGAAATCTGAGGGGGTGCTTTCTTATCACCCTTAATTTCAACCCAGGCATCGCCATTCTCGGCTTCGGCGATCTTGTAAGGCACCATTTTGATGTCTTTTTGAAC
>NZ_JAVRMB020000155.1:0-4849 GCF_031844845.1 Endozoicomonas sp. | reverse complement strand
GCTATTTGGACGACTACTGTTTAATGGTGAACCGTTGGAAGGCGCGCGCATCAATGGCGGCCTTTACCCGGGCAGCACCGACGATATCGGCATGTTCCAGCTGGAAACCCGTTCGGATATCGGCACACTTCAGGTAGAATTGGACAACGGCTGGCTCTGTCAGCTACCAGTGGCCCCGCTGGAAGCAGGGTATGTATTACAAATGGGCACAATGGATCTTTCCGATGCCCAGTGCGCTCCACTTCTGGAAGGCCAGCTGGCCATTACCAGGCGGGATGATATCCGAAAATAATGCCACTTAACCCAAGACTATTTTTCAGGCAGTAGCCATCATGACAAGAAAATATTCACCGCCTCGTCTAATCATTCTCCCTTGCCTGATGATGCTGTTTACCTTGCCCGCTTTTGCACAGCTTGCCAATTGTTCTGGTAGCTTTCTGGAGAACAGTGGCGGCCTGGGCGTCAAAGTCAAAAAATTCTGCGAAGGTTACGACCTCGATTGGTCACTGGATAAAAATGAAGCAGCCTTCACCGGTGGTAACTTCTGCCTGATTGCTTATAAAGGATCAGATACGGCGACCAAATGCGGCGATGACGACGATGAACGCATCATGTACGACGCCTCTATCAACATCACCGGTGCCGATCCCGACGACACCAGCAATGGTAAATTTATGCTGGGTGGCAAGATACCCGTCACGATTAAACTGGAAGGCCAGCCGGATGACTTTTACCCGGGCCAAACCATTGATTTACCTTATACAGACGGTAAATGCGTCTGCGCTGATACCGAAAATCAATATAACCTTATAATCACAGTTAGTAAGGATAAGATTTTAAAAAGTGGCATCACCACCAACAGCGCAGTGGGTAATTTCAGGCTTAATGGTTTTCATGAATTGGGAAGTTTGAACGGCTCTGTTGGCTTCCAGATAACCCTGACCCTGGCAACCGGTATTCAGATCAGCGGCCTTGAGGATATGCAGCTGGTAGAAAATAACGGTAGCGCCAGTGCTTCACAGAATTTTTGCGTGTTTGCTTTGGGAACGGAACGTTTCTCATTGCGCGCCAACAGTGAAGAGGGGAACGGAGAATCGTTCAAGTTAATAAACAGTAACGATGAAACGTTAAGTTACTCCATGAAGGTTGAAGACAGTAATAGCAAAGTAGAAAACTATGCGGGCAACAAAAATCCAATCAGAGGCTGGAAACCCAGCAACCAATACCTCTGCTCAGACCACAGAGCTGAAAATATGACCCTGACGGTTAATGTCGCCAATACCGATAGCGTTTCTGCGGGGGTTTACAGCGATACCATGACCCTGACAGTAAGACCGAATTAAGGATCTGTCCCGAAGTAAATTACTCATTTGCCAGTAGATTGAGGCACTTGGGGAATAGAACTGTAAACAGTTCCGGCTGCGTTCTCCGCTGTCATTGTGTACAGGGATTACCCACAGGTTCCACAGAGCTTAAAGGCATAAAAGCCAACTATCGGCAGTCACCTCCCTGTGGATGGATCCTGTACAATCCCTGTACAGGATGACAGTGGAGTGGGTCGATAATAATGACTGTTTTCCCAAACGTAGAATTTATTTCCTCGTTCCCACGCTCCGCGTGGGAATGCAATGCATACGGCACTCGCCATGCGCCGCGGACTATCCGATAGTCCGTAGCCTGAATTGCCATGGAATGCGTGAGAACGAAGTACAACCTCACACTGCCCGGATGCGCCAGAGCTTCACGCTGACTGTTTCGTTTGTGGTGGGTGCGGTATGCATTCCCACGCAGAGCGTGGGAACGAGGTCATATCCTGAATCGTGCCCTGACAGTCACTACTGCCTTCAGCCAGAATATTCTGGTTTATAAAAAAAACGACAGACATATAAGAATACCTCGTTCCCACGCTCCGCGTGGGAATGCATACGGCACTCGCCATGCGCCACGGACTATCCGATAGTCCGTAGCCAGGTAGGTCGGCTTAATCTCGACGTAGGTCGGTTCGCTTGCGAGCCGACTCGTGAACCAACCGCCCTACATCCATAAGGGTCTGGTGTTATCGCCAGACTCATTCGTCGGCTCCCCTGAACGGGGAACCGACCTACGAACTATCAGAAAGTCCAGCGATATACAGCAAGTTACGTATGCATTCCCACGGGGGGGCCATGGGAACGAGACAACGAGATCAAACCCGCTACTCCGGAGTAACCGTCAACGTCATGGTATGACCTCGTTCCCACGCTCCGCGTGGGAATGCATACTGCACTCACCACAAACAAAACAGCTCGCGTGAAACTCCGGCACCACCCAGGCAGAGTGAGGTTATCCCTTGTTCGCACTCGTTATTGCCTGGCAATTCAGACTGCGGACCATCAGATAGCCCTGCCGCAAACAACAAGTTCCGTATGCATTCCCACAAAACCTTTGGAACAAGATAAACCCACTACTCTGGCGCCACCGTTAATGTCATCGTGTCGGTGTAAACCCCGGCCGGGCCACTGGTATCGGCTACATCGACGGCAATGGTCATATTATTCCCACTGAGACAGTCAGGGGATTTGGACGGCGTCCAGCCGGTGGTTGGCTGCCCCGGCCATACGCTGCCTATCGGAGACATATCAATAAATCCGTCACTGAGGGTTATTTGGTAATTCAGGGTATTGCCGGCACTGTTGAGCCTGAAATCCTTTTTCACCCCACCCCAGATTGACTGACCATTCAGGCTGTCGGGCAACAGGGAAAAGGTAGCGGTGCCAACGGCAAATACACAGAACGGTCTGCTGCCGTGGGCGCTGCCATTACTGGCTGCGAGAGTCATATCCTGCAGGCCGCTGATCCGGATGGCCGGAGTAATGTCCAGAATGATCCTGAGCACCTGAGGCTCTATACTGTATTTGGTTTTCTGACTATTCCAAACCTTAAGGGTAAACTCACCGGTGAACTGACGGCCAGAAATCTGACTATTCAACACATCATTGCTTTTCACCGAAATATCCAGAGTGTACTCATTACGGCTACAGGTGCATTTATCATCCGCTTTCTGCAGAATGGTCTCAACGCCCGGTGACAGGGGGTAACTGTTGGCACCATCAACCCTTTTCAGGGCAATCTTCACCGGCAGTTGCTCATTACCTGCGGTTAAATAAAAATGGTCACCACTGCCGTCTTTGGTTTCGCCCAGTTTCACACCAGGTTTTTTCATTTCTCTCTCTTTGATACAGTTACCTGCCTCGGCGATATGCAAGCCATCGTAAGCGATGATACAAAACTGTTTGCTGGAAAAGGCAATATTACCACTGTTGATCGACCATTCCGGCAATGCATGGGTATTACACAGCCTTTTTGTGACAATCGCCCAGCCTGAATAATCATCATCATCATCATCATAATCATCACCATCCTCAATATCCTGAATCGTACCCTGACAGTCACTACTGCCTTCAGCCAGAATATTCTGGTTTATAAAAAAAAACGACAGACATATAAGGATCAATAATCCTGTGACAGGTGGATTGATGGAATACGACAAAATCCTAGAACTCATAGATGATTGCTACGGAGAAATCCACGGAAAGATGGGAGGTCAGATTGCTACAATAATAGCTGCTAAAAATGGGCTGCGTATTCGAAAAGGAAATAGGACAGCCAGCAGAAATAGGAAGCAGAAATAGGATACCCATAGAAAGGAAATAGAAGGAAATAGAAGGAAATAGGAAAGGAAATAGGACATCCACAAATTATCCCATGTAATTCAAATTGATATTTGTCCTTTTATTCGTTTTTCCTTTTATTCGGTATTCGGTACGGTAGTTGATTGTTTGTAACAAAAACCTTTACATACCCAGCCCTGTGTACTGGCTGGAATGCCATGCGGTTATGAATATATGGGGTGATGACAACTTTCCGATATCAGGTATTTGAGTCATTCAGACTGGTATCGGTTAATAATGTTCTGGACTTGCTCTGCTTGTATATCCGATTGATCAGACTTGCTATAAAGGGTGACCAATATAATCTCTTCTTTTCCTCGCTCCCACGTTCCGCGTGGGAATGCATACGCCACTCGCCATGTCCCACAGAGCAGAAATAGAGCAGAAATAGGACACCCATAATTTTCCCCATGTAGCCAGGTAGGTCGGTTCGCTTGCGAACCGACTCGTAAACCAACCGCCATGCAACCATCAAGGTATGGCATTGTTCCTCGTTCCCACGCTCCGCGTGGGAATGCATACGGCACTCGCCCTCTACCGCGGGACTATCCGATAGTCCGCAGCCTGAATTGCCATGGGGTGCGTAGAACGAGGGACAACCTCACACTGCCCGGGTGCGCCGGAGCTTCACGCTGACTGCTTCGTTTGTGGTGGGTGCGGTATGCATTCCCACGCAGAGCATGGGAACGAGGTCATTATCAATGGTCTGGATCCAGCAGTCAGGACTGTCAGGATTACACACAAAATAATATGCAACTTCGGGTTCGTATACCCGGCAAAGAATTAAATAATGCATCAGCCGGTGTTTATACCGATACCGTGACGATTGTCGTCGAGCCTACCTGACATACGCATCCTTTCTCACTCCCACACTCTGTGTGGTAACGATCAGGCCTCACCAGCTGTATCCGTTCCGGTAAAAGACACCCTGCTGCATCGGGATATGGATTGACTGGATGTTGCCCATGGCATTTGTATTTCTCCTGTTTTGGTCTAGGTTTGACAGTCCAGACGGGCGATATGGTGATGTTAATGACCGTTGAACGGTACGAGTTTCGGCTGACCCGATTAGAAGAAGAAGTGCGGGAGCTGCGACGAAATCAGGTGGAGACCAGTAAGGGGCTGAATGACCTTGCCGA